>NZ_WQOJ01000031.1:0-839 GCF_018784545.1 Pseudoflavonifractor sp. MCC625
GAATACCACGATAACCTGTCTTTGGAGGAGGCGGTCCGCATCTATCAGGAAATTCCGGCAGAGCGAATGAACGGGATCAAAGGAATTGGTTTTGAGCTGAAAGACGGAAGCGACTATGAAGGACCGTTTCCGATTTTGACCGGGCAGACCATTGACCTGGACACTATTCAGGCAATCGACTATTACCGTGACAATCCGCTGGTACAGAAAGCGGTAAAGGAACTGGCTGCGACCATGCCGGAAATGGAGGTACTGGGGGCGGATGCCAACCAGCAGGAGGCTTTGTTTCTGATCAACGATACTACCTATCTTCATATCCAACCTTGTGACAGCGGATGGGACTACACTCTTTACGATGCTGCGTCCATGAAAGAGCTGGATGGTGGTCAGCTGGATATGTCGGAGCTTTCCTGCATGAAGGCAGTTCTCCAGATTTGTGATGATAACGATCTGGACAGCACTTCGCTCAGACGCGCTCCCTTGTCTATGGTTGAGACCTTGCAGGAAGCGGCCTATCAGCAGATGCAGGCAGAGACCAGTCAGATGACTGCCTCTTCCCAGCTGCCGGAAGCGCAGGAGCAGGCACTGGATGAATACCCCATGCCGGATGAGCAGGTATCCACACCGGATATGCAGGAATATGGCTACACCTATGATGGGATGCTCCCTGTTACCAGAGAACGGGCGCTGGAACTGGATGCCGCCGGTTTGACCGTCTATGTGCTGTATGAGGACAATACGGAGAGCATGGTGTTTGACCCGCAGGAAATCATGGATCATGGCGGTCTTTTCGGTGTGGACCATGAGGAATGGGAGAAAAGCCCTCAGTTCCACGAAAA
>NZ_WQOJ01000031.1:849-1477 GCF_018784545.1 Pseudoflavonifractor sp. MCC625
CCAGAACAGAGATTGCTTTGCCATCTATCAGGTAAGTCGTGACGATCCGCAGAATGTGCGCTTTATGAATCTGGACTGGTTAAAGTCCCATAACATTTCCATAGACCGCAGCAATTATGACCTCATTTACACAGCTCCTCTGAGGGAGTCTGGCACTGTGCCGGAGCAGCTGGAAAAACTCTATCAGCAATTCAATCTGGAAAAGCCCGTGGACTTTCACAGTCCCTCCATGAGCGTCAGCGACATCGTTGCGATCAGACAGGACGGTAAGGTATCCTGTCATTACTGTGACAGTGTTGGTTTTACCCAGATCCCCGGATTCCTGCCAGAAAACCCGCTGAAAAATGCGGAAATGATGCTGGAGGACGATTACGGCATGATTGACGGTATCATCAACAATGGCGCAAAAGAACCCACGGTGGCAGAGCTGGAACAGCAGGCCCGAAGCGGTCAGCCCATTTCCCTGATGGAGTTGGCAGCCGCCACCCATCGGGAGGAACGGGAAAAGAAAAAGTCCGTCATGGAGCAGCTGAAAGGCCAGCCCAAGACAGAACACAAAAAGACAGCACCCAAAAAGAGTGCGGAAAGGGAGATTTGATATGGGAAACTTTACTTTTGAGGAAATGAA
>NZ_WQOJ01000032.1:0-247781 GCF_018784545.1 Pseudoflavonifractor sp. MCC625
TGTTTGATCTCATTCTTGACTCAGTCGAAGATTTTCATACTGTCGAGGAACGTCGATTACACAGAATTTTCTGCGGTCTCATCAGGCCAACAGCTATGAGGTGCAGAGAGAATACTACACCGACAAGATCATGGCCAACCCTGATTGGACGATGGGCGGCATCTTCGCGGATAAAGGCATCACCGGCACCTCCGCAAAAAAGCGTGAAGATTTTATGCGGATGATCAAGCATTGCCGTCAGCACAAGATAGACATGATACTGACCAAGTCCGTCTCCCGCTTCGCACGAAACACGGTGGACTGCCTCTACTACACCCGCACTCTCAAAGCCTTGGGCATCGCCGTAGTCTTCGAAAAAGAGAACATCAACTCTCTGGAGGAGGATAGCGAGCTTCGCATCACCCTCTCCGGTGCCTTCGCACAATCTGAGAGCGAGTCAATCTCTGCCAATGTCACATGGGGCAAACGACGTGCCATGGAAGCTGGCAAAGCAAGTATCCAGTATAAAAAGCTCTATGGCTACCGCAAGGGTGAAGATGGCAAGCCGGAGATCATCCCGGAACAGGCCGCGATCATCCGAAGAATCTACGACCACTATCTGGGCGGCGCCAGTCTGCGAATGCTGAAAGAAGAACTGGAAGCAGAGCAGATCCCCTGCTTCGAGGACTCGCCGGAGTGGTCCATCACCCGTATCCGAAGCATCCTGCAAAACGAAAAATACTGCGGCGATGTTCTGATGCAAAAGACCTTCCGCCAGGACTTCATCAGCCGAAAGACCATCAAGAACACGGGACAGCTCCCCATGTACCTCATTGAAAACCACCACGAAGGCATCATCGACCGCGATAAGTTTAACAAGGTGCAAACTGAGATGGCGCGGCGAAGTGCGGCCAGAAGCCCCTCGCAGAAAGCTCCCACAGGTCTTACATCCTACGCCAGTAAATACGCCCTCTCTGAACGGCTCGTCTGTGGCGAGTGCGGAACGCTCTACCGCAGATGCACGTGGACACAGAAAGGTGAAAAACGCATCGTGTGGCGCTGTGTGAGCCGCCTGGACTACGGAAAGAAATACTGCCACAGTTCGCCTACGCTGGACGAAGCACCGCTCCAGCAGGCAATCCTCGCTGCAATCGCCACCATGATGGCATCAAAGGAAACTCTGATTCGGCAGATCACAGGGTCTCTGAAAGCCGAAGTCATCCCATTCCCCGGCGGGGGATTAAGTCTGGGCGATATCGACCGTAGACTGGCCGAGTTGGAAGTGCAGTTCCAAAAGCTTCTGGAGAAAGCCACCAACGATCCTGCCGCCTACAGTGGGCAGTTCAAGGAGATACTGGACGAGCAGACCTTCCTAAAAGAAAAGCGCACCGCGATCCTTACGGAGAACAAAAGTAACGCCGAGATCCACCAGAGGATCGCAGATGCCGTAGAGCTGTTGGATCGTGACACGCTCAACATTACCGAATGGGACGAAAGCATCATTCGACAGATGGTGGAAACGGTCAAGGTGGTGTCTAAAAACGAGATCATCGTGACCTTAAAAGGCGGTGCGGAAATCAATCAAAGAATGGAGTGAGAAACATGGTCTTTGCAACCGGCGATACCCACGGAAACTTCCTTCGCTTCCATGCGGAGAACTTTCCTGAACAGGAGAACATGACAAAGAGCGACTATGTCATCATCTGTGGTGACTTTGGCGGTGTGTGGGATGGCAGCAAGAAGGAACAGCAAACACTGGATTGGCTGGAGAGCCTGCCGTTTACTGTACTGTTTGTGTCCGGCAACCACGAAAACTTCGACCTCCTGAAAAGACTTCCTGTTGAGGAGTGGCACGGCGGCAAGGTACAGTTTATCCGGCCCCATGTAATTCATCTCCTCCGAGGTCAGGTGTTTGAAATCGAGGGGTACACCTTCTTCACCATGGGCGGTGCCTCTTCCCACGACATTGAGGATGGTATCTTAAATCCGCACGCCGAGGACTTCGAGGAACAATACTGGTTCATGCGGCGAATGCGCTGCCGATTCCGTGTTGACCACCGTACATGGTGGAAAGAGGAACTGCCTTCGGATGAGGAGTATGCGGAAGCACAGAATAATCTGGAGAGGATCGGTTGGGCGGTGGACTATATCATTACCCACTGTGCTCCCAACAGAGTGGTAAAAAAGCTGAATCCAGACTATACCTTCGACCGACTCACGACCTTCCTGGAAACAGTCAGGCGGAAAGCAAAGTTTCACTACTGGCTGTTCGCCCACTATCACGACAACAAAAACATCGAGGAACGGTATGTCCTCCTTTGGGAACAGATCGTTCAAATCATATAAGATTCAAAGCAGAGAAAAGCATGGCAGCTTGCCGTGTTTTTCTCTGCTTTGAACGATAACAAGGTGCCTCGCACCGGAAAGGAGAAGCCATGAATATTCGGAAAGAAATCGACTACAGCACCATGTTCGCCGCGTTGGATCTGGCGATCAGCATGAATATGCCGCAGATGGAGCTGTACTGTGAGATCGGCAAGGCCATTTGTACCCGTACCGAAAAGGGTGCGGCAGTGGCAGCGGCAAGTTATCTGAATGAGCAGTATCCCGATATGGCTGGCTTCTCCCCGCGCAACGTGCGCCGTATGCGGGACTTCTATCGTCTGTATGGTGATGCTCCTGAACTACTTACCAAGGCACTCCGTCTGAACTGGACGCAGAATATAATTATCATGGAAGCGGAGTTGAGCGCAGAGGTTAGAGCATGGTATGTTGATGAGGCACTCCGCTGCGATCCCACCAAAGCCGAACTGCTGGAATTTCTGGCTTCTGCGGCACATCTGCAAATTCCTCTCGACCAAACAGAGGAATGCTGTTATAATAAAAATAATAATGAAGCTTTGGAGTGCAATCAGCGTGAAAAAGTTGCTTTTTGTGTGTCACGGCAATATCTGCCGCAGCCCGATGGCCGAGTTCGTAATGAAGGACTTGGTGAAAAAGGCTGGCCTGGAATCCCAATTCCACATCGAATCCGCGGCTACCAGTCGGGAGGAGATCGGCAGCCCTGTTTACCCTCCCGCACGGCGCAAGCTGGCGGGGCATGGGATCTCCTGCGAGGGTCATGCGGCCCGGCAGCTCACCAATCAGGACTACGAAGAATACGACCTGCTCATCGGCATGGATCAGGCCAACCTGCGGAATATGTACCGCATCTGCGGCGGCGATTTCTCCGACAAGATGTCCCTCCTGATGGAGCATACAGACCGCCCCGGCGATGTGGCCGACCCGTGGTACACCGGAGACTTCGAGACCACCTGGCAGGATGTGCTGGCCGGGTGTCAGGGATTGTTGAAAGAACTTACAGAGAAATGAGGTGTGCATAATGGCGCATGATGATAAGATTCAACTGTTCGAGGACAAGCGTATTCGTACCGCATGGGACGAAGAAAAGGAAGAATGGTATTTTTCTATCGTTGATGTGGTGGCTGTGCTGACCGACCAGCCAGACCAGCGCCGCGCGGCAAAATATTGGAGCGTTATGAAAACGCGGCTGAAAAAAGAAGGAAGTGAGTTGCCTACAAATTGTAGTCAACTGAAAATGCTCTCCGCGGACGGCAAGCGTTACAAGACTGATGTTGCTGATACCGAACAGCTTCTTCGCATCATCCAGTCCATCCCGTCACCCAAGGCTGAACCTTTTAAGCTTTGGCTGGCACAGATAGGCCGTGAGCGTATTGAAGAAACCATCGATCCGGAATTGACCATTGAGCGGGCGTTGGAAACATACCTCAAGAAAGGCTATACCCGCGAATGGATCAATCAGCGGCTCCAGGCGATTCAGGTACGCAAAGAGTTGACGGACGAATGGGATGCCCGTGGAGTACAAAAGGGCGTTGAGTACGCCATCCTTACCGATGAGATTTCCCGCGCATGGTCTGGAATGTCCACGCGGCAGTATAAGAATCTCAAAGGCTTGAAAAAAGAGAATCTTCGTGATAATATGACTACACTGGAACTGGTGTTGAATATGCTGGCGGAGGCGACTACCACGGAAATCTCCAAGCAGAAAGCGCCTACCACTTTTTCTGAAAACATGGCAATAGCCCGCGAGGGTGGCGAAGTCGCCGGAATTGCCCGAAAAGCCGCCGAAGAACGCACCGGTGTGCCGGTGATTATATCCAAGAATGCTGCTCAACTCAATCAGGTTGTAACGAATTTACTGGAGGGCGTTGTCGCAGATAACGATGACGATTCCAGTGAAAGCCAGCAGTAAAACGTGATATATCAAAAACCTGAAATTTTAACTCGGGGGTTCGAAATATCTAAAGTGTTGGGTTATCACAGAAAAAAACATCTCCGTGTGGAGATGTTTTTTTCTGCTCTGAACGTCTGGATTCGAACAGGGCGGCGGCCCGCAGGCCGCAAAAAAGCTGCCGGCGGCAGGTTTTTTAGCCCGCGGGTAGAATCCCCGACGGGTCACCAAAAAGAAGGACACGCTTCGGCGTGTCCTTCTTTTTGGGTTTCGGCGGCTGAAAGCCGCCTCCACCCTTTTACTTAAAATGCTCGGGGCAAATGAATTGCCCCTGCGCCAAGGTTTTGGACCAAAGGCCCAAAACGCTTGTACGGCGCAAAAGCGCCGCCCCGCTGTGCGGGGCCCCGTGGTTGCGTGTCCTCAAAGCCGCTCATACTTTCTATTAAAAAGTCCTGGAGCTGCAACAGTCCAGGGAAAATATCGACTCAAAACAGCTGTCTCAATTGCTTTCAAAAGATACAAAAACAGTTACACGAAATCTTACCCCTGTTTCCTCTCCCCGCCGGGTCACTTCCCCCTCACATACGCCGCCATGGCGTGAATAAGGCACACCACGTTGGCGTCTGCGTAGCCGCCGCCGCTCTTCCAGTAGTCCGGGCTCTTCACGATCCCGGCCTGGGCCAGCGCCTCCACATCGGCGTCCAGATCGGCGGCCGGGGCCCCGCCCCCCTCGCACAGCCCCAGGAATTCCTCCCAGCCGCCGGAGGTGTGCCGGATGGTATGGGGGCAGTCCTTGCCGTTCCAGTGGTGGTGCTGCACCACCCGCTCCAGGGGGATGCCGTGCTCCGCCCTCAGGAGGCGCACCAGGGCAGCCGCGTTCTGTTTGGCCTTTTCCCAGTCCCCGCCCGCGTCCACACAGAGCTCCATGCCGATGCTCTGGGCATTGCCGGGGCCCTTGGCCCCGTCCCCGGCGTGGTAGGCCGTTTCCCCGTCCGGAAGATGCTGGACGATGGCGTGGTCGTCTATGCTCCTTCCTCCCCCCTCCCTCCGCCGCGCAGGCCCTCTGCCAGGCCCGCCGGGGATCGTTGCTCACCGGGTGGAGCTTGCTCAGGGCCAGGCAGGCCGCCATCTCGCACGTCCCCGTCCCGCCGTGGCGGTTCTTGGCCACGATGATCTCCAGCGGGGAGGGGGCAAAGCCGCCGGGCCTGTGCCGGTCGTAGTAGTCCGCCCGGTAGAGGAAGAGCACCCCGTCGGCGTCCTGCTCGATGGCCCCGGTGTCCCGCAGGTGGGAGAGCTGGGGCACCCGGTCCCGCTGGCCCTCGGTCTGGCGGTTGAGCTGGCAGAGCACCAGGGCCGGGATGCGCAGGGTCCGGGCCAGGGTCTTGAGGGCCCCCGAGATCTCGGTCATGTACTCGATGCGGTCCTTCCGCCGCCCCTCCCGGCCGGGGGAGATCTTTCCGATGTAGTCCACCACCAGGAGCCGGAGGTCCTTCACCTGCCGGGCCAGGAGGGCGATGTCGTCCACCGTGACCGAGGGGCTGCGGTTGATGTGCAGGGGCAGGCGGCTGAGCTTGGCGCTGGCCTGGGCCAGCTTCTGATACTCCTCCTCGGTGAGCTGGTCCATGAGCAGGCGGCTGCCCGGAATGCCGGCCAGGCGGCTCAGGCGCTTGGCCGTGAGCTGCTCCTCGTCCATCTCCAGGGACACGAAGAGGACCGGCCCGCTCCGCTCGGCCACCCGGTCGGCGATGTTGAGGGCCACCGTGGTCTTGCCCATGCCCGGCCGGGCCGCCAGGATGTACATGCCCCCCGCCAGCATCCCGCCCCCCAGCAGCAGGTCGATGTCCCGGAAGCCGGTGGGCACGAAGCGGCAGGCCGTCCCGGCGTCCACCTTCCCCCGGTGGTCGAAGAAGGCCAGGAGGGACTCCTCCGGGGCCAGCAGGTCCCCGCCCACGCCCTCGGTCTGGAGCTCCTCCACCCGCCGCCCGGCCTGGGCCAGGATGGCGGCGGTCTCATCGTGCCCGTCCACCCGCCGCTGGAGCTCCTCCCCCAGGCTCCGGATGGCCCGGCGGACCGACTGCTCCCGCACCTGCCTGGCGTAGAGCTCCACATTGGCGGCGGTGGGGGTGATCTCCATGAGCTGCATCAGGTATTCCCGGCTCACGTCGGCGTGCCGGGTCCGGGCCTCCTCCAGGATGGTCAGGGGGTCCACCGGCCGGTTGGCCCGGGCCAGGGCCACCGCCGTGCGGTAGATGGCCCGGTCGGCCTCCAGCACGAAGTCCTCCGGCCGGAGCAGCCCCTCCACCACCGGCAGGCACTGCCCGTCCAGCAGGATGGAGCCCACCACCGCCTGTTCGGCCTCCAGGCCGTCAGTCATCATAGACCACTACCTCCTCCCCGTCGATCAGCTCCAGGTGATACCTGCGCGCCCCCCGCGTCCTCCGCCTCCCGCTCCTGTGGAACACACCGTCCCCCTCCTGGGGGACTTTAGGGGGTATATTCTCTTTTCTTGACTTACTCTCTCCGCCATTTTTGTCGGGAGGGGTCCCGTCAATTTTGTCAGGAGGGGTCCCGTCATTTCTGTCGGGAGGGGGTACCCGCTCTTCCCCCGCCCGGCCGGGGAAGATCCGCCGCTCCAACACCTGCCGGTCCGGCCCCCGGCGCACCTCCAGGCGCAGGTATCCCTCCCGGGTCAGCTCGGCCAGCAGCCGGGTGACGGTCCGGTCGCTCATCCCCAGGCGGGCGCAGAAATAGCCGTTGTGGGCGTGGCAGTACCCCGTCCGGCAGGCGAGGGCCTCGATCTCCCCGTACAGCAGCTTGGCCTTGGCGGACAGCCGCCGGTCATACCGGAGGGCGGCCGGGATCCGGACCCAGTCCGATGCACTCTGTCTCCTCTGTTCCATGGCATATCCTCGTACTAATGTTCTATAATCTCCTTATAGGATATCATACACCCGTTCTAGTATCTTGTCAAGATATTTTTGAAAGACAAGTTTCCGTAAAAAAAGACCGACGGGCGCTCCGAAACAGAGCGCCCGTCGGCCTGCAAAGGGTAGAAAGGTGGAGAGAGGAACGTGCGGTTTATTTCGCCGTGTTCTCCGCGAAGTTCATGAGGATCTGGGCCACCTCCGCCCGGGTGGCGGTGCCGGTGGGATCCAGGATGGTGGCGGTCTTGCCGTTCAGGAGACCGTCGCCCACCGCCCAGGACATGGCGTGCTCAGCCCAGCCGGAGATCTTGTCCCGGTCGGCAAAGGCGCTCAGGTCGGCGGTGGCGGTGACGTCGTAGTCCTTGTACTGGGCGTAGCGGTAGAGGATGACGGCCATCTGCTCCCGGGTGACCGGGTCCTCGGGGCCGAACTTGCCGCTGCCGTAGCCGTCCACGATGCCGGCGGAGGCCGCCCAGTTGACCGCCTTGGCATACCAGGCGTCGGCGGGGACATCCACGAAGGAGGTGCCGGCCGCGGCGGGCTTCTCCTCCAGGTTGTAGAGGACCTGGGCGATCATGCCGCGGGTGAGGTTGGCGGCGGGGGCAAACTGGGTGTCGCTGGTGCCCGTCATCATGTGGTGCTCATAGGTGTAGCACACGGCCTCATAGTACCAGTCGCCCTCCTTCACGTCGGTGAAGGGCAGGGTCACCGCGCCCTCCTCCACAAAGGTGGCCTCCACGGTGACGGAGGTGTCGGGCATGGTGAAGGTGTACTTGTTCTCGCTCTTCTCGGTGAGCTTGCGCTCCTCCCCGTCCCGGTCGGTGACGGTGAGGGTGTCCAGCACATAGCCCTCGTCGGGCTGGACGGTCAGGGTCACCGTGGCGCCCTGGGAGGCCCAGGTGCTGCTGCTGGTCACCTTGCCGTGCTCGCTCTCCTCCACCTTGATGGCGTAGGTGCTGGAGGAGCCGCCCGAGCTGGGATTGCGGACCTCGATGGTCTTCTCCCCGGCGCCGATGACCTTGCCGGAGTCCAGATCCACCAGCTGGAAGGTGGCCTTGTAGGTGCCCTTCTGGTCAAAGACCAGCTTCAGGTCGGTCTTGGCGCTGTAATTGGCGCTCACCGGGAAGCCGCCGTCGGGGCCCCACTGGCCCACCTCGGCCAGGTTGTACTCCTTGCCGGTCTCGTCGGTGGCCAGGATCTGGGGCTTGGCCCCCTCGGGGGCCTCCACCGCGATCTGAATGAGGGCGTGGGCATAGGCGGGGGCGTTGGGATCGCCCTTCAGGGTGGCGCTGCCCTGGCCGCTCTGGTTGGGACGCAGGGTGTCGGGGGCCTAGATGTCAAAGGTGTAGGCGTGGCCCACCGTGATCTGGAAGGACCCGCCGCCCAGCACCGCGCGGTCCTGGTCCAGGTCCACCAGCTGGAAGGTGGCCTTGTAGGTGCCCGGCTGATCAAAGACCAGCTTCAGGGGGGTGTCGGCCCGGTAGCCGGCCTCCACATGGAAGCCGCCGTCGGGGCCCCACTGGCCCACCTCGGCCAGGTTGTGCTCCTGACCGGTGGTGTCGGTGGCCAGGATCTGGGGCTTGGCCCCCTCGGGACCCTCCACCGTGATCTGGATGAGGGCGTGGTCATAGGCAGGGGCGCTCTCCAGGCCCACCAGGGCGGCGGAGGCGGAGGCGTTCTGGCCCACCACCATGGTCTTGGGGGCGGTGATGGAGAAGTAGTAGTCGGACTCGGTGATGACGAAGTCCTTCTCCGCCGTGCCGGTGAAGTTGCCCTGACCGGTGACGGTCACGGTGCCCACGCCCACGGCGGTGTTGTTGGTGTAGCTTACGGTGTAATCGCCCTGGCTCAGGGTGAGGCCGTCCACGGTCACGGAGGTGACCTCAGGCTCCACGGGGCTGCCGGTGTAGACGAAGCCGTCCTGGGGCAGGGTCACGGCGGCGCCCGCGATGTCCTTGGGCTCGATCACAAAGTCCACGGTGATGGTGCCGGTGTAGTTGCCCATACCGGTGATCTCCACGGGGTAGGTGCCCGCGGCGGTGCGCTCGGTGAGGGCGGCGGTGTAGTCCCGATCCTGCACCAGGGTGCTGCCGCCGTCCTCCACGAGGAGGGCGGGGGTGTGGCCCTGGCCGTCATAGGTCACCCGGGAGACCGACGCCATCTCGGCGCTCAGGGCCTTGGGGGTGATGGTCAGGGCGGCGGTGGCGGTACCCAGGTAGTCGTCATTCTCGGCGGTGATGGTGACGGTGTAGGTACCCACGTCGGTGGGAGGCGTCATGCTGTCATAGCCCTGGCCCTGATACTGGTAGGTGAAGGTGAACTCCCCGCCGGTATACTCGCCGGTGACGCTGGCCGGGCCCACGCCCTGGCTCTCACCGTTGTAGGGGACGCTCACGTCGTCGCACAGGATGGCCCCCTCGGGGAGCACGTCCTTGTTGGCCGAGCGGATGGTCACCACGGCGTTGATCTCCTCGTAGGTGTCGGAGGCGATCTTCAGGTCGATGGAGGCCGTCTTGTCCACCTCATAGACCGGGTTGTAGGTCACGGTCATGGTGGAGCCGGAGATGACGGGCTCCCCGCTCAGGATGCCGTCGGTGTCGGTCATGCCCACATAGGTATAGCTGGGGTTGAGGGCGTCGGGCACCAGGCGGTTCAGGTTCACGTCCACCGAGCCGCCGGTCTCGCCCACCCGGATGTTCTGGGTCAGCTGGGCGGTGCCGGAGTAGATCCCCTTGCCCACGCTGGCGGTGGGGTCGGAGGTCACGGTGCCGGTGCAGTTGGAGGCCTGCACCGCCACGCGAATGGTGTGGCCCACGTCCTGGGCGGTGAGCTGGTAGGAGGCGCCCACCGCGCCGGAGATGGCCGATCCGGAGCGCATCCACTGGTAGGAGAGGGTGCCCATCTCGGCCTCGTCCGGGGTCACCGTGAGGCCGGTGGTCACGGCGGTGAGGGTGTCGCCCATCCGGGGCGCGGGGTTGTCGATGGTGACGGTGCCGCCCAGCTCGCCCCGCACGGCGCCGCCGGTGTAGCCCAGAGTCTCGTTCTGGAAGAAGAGCTGGGGATAGGGGCAATCGCTCACGGACTGCCAATAATCGCTGGTCCAGCCCTCGGCGGCGTAGGTGCTCCACTGGCTGGCCTGGGCGCGGGTGATCTTGCCGCCCTTGGCGTTGTCCTCGGCGTTGCCGCTGATGTCGTCCACGGCCAGGGCAGTGTTCTTGGTGACGATGTCCTTGGTGCCCTCCTGCCAGATGTTGCCGAAGCCGTTGTCCACCCACTTGCCGGGCTCGGCGTCGGTGGTGTAGACCAGGGCGGCCTTGCTCACGTCGGCGCGGCCGTAGACCGCCACCGAGTCGGACAGGACGAAGCTGTCGGTGAAGTAGGCGCCGCTGCGCAGGTTGTAGTCCTCCCGAATGGCGTGGATGAGGCCGGCCAGACCGCCCGCCCGGGCGGCGCCGTAGTTGCCCTCGGCGCTGACCTCACCGGCGTTGTAGCTCTGCTCCACGCCGGTCTGGTAGTTGCCCTGGCCCACCAGGCCGCCGGCGACCACGTCGCAGTCGTTGGTGGAGTCGGTATTCTCGGCCGTCACATCGCCGTAGTTGTAGGAGCCGTGGATGAGCACGGCATTGCCGTTGTCACCCACCAGGCCGCCGGCCAGGAAGGAGGAGCGGTACATGCCGCCCATCCCCTGTCCGCCGGTGGCGAAGATGTCGCCGGCGTTGTAGCAGACATGGATGGAGCTGCTGGAATAATTGCTGCCCACCAGGCCGCCGGCCGTGGTGTAGGCGGTGGAGGCATAGGCGGTCACGGCGCCGGTGTTGAAGCAGTACTGCATCCCCAGGCGGCCGTACTCGTCCTTGGAGTGGGCATAGCCCACCAGGCCGCCGGCGTCCACGGCGCAGCTGTATCCGCTGCCCGTCACCTTGGCCCGGTTGTAGGAGGCCGACACCATCACGCTGCTGCCGTAGGTGCTGCTGTAGCGGTTGGTCTCGGCCCGGCCCACCAGGCCGCCCACGTAGCCGGCCGACTCGCCGGAGGAATTGAAGGAGACCGTGCCGGTCACATAGCAGTTCATGAGGACCGTGGCCCCTCCGGCGGTGCTGGTGGCATAGCCCACCAGGCCACCCACGTTGGAGGCGGTGGTGCTGCCCTGGGAGTCGCTGTCCACCTTGATGTTCACGTTCTCCAGGCCCAGGTCAAAGATCTGGGCATTTCTGGCCGCGCCGAACAGACCGAAGTCGTTTCGTCCGTTCCGCCCGGTGATGGTCAGATTGCGGATCACATACCCGCAGCCGTCCAGCGTGCCGGTAAAGGGCTTGCTCTGGCTGCCGAGGGGGACCCACTCCTCCCCGGAGAGATCGATGTCCCCGGTCAGGTAGTAGGCGCCGCTCAGATCGCTGCTGATGTTCTTCAGGTCCTCCGCTGTGGACACGGCGGTCCAGCCGCTGTGGTCCATCTTCTGGAAGTCCGTGATAAAGTTGTCCCGGTTGGCCGTATTGGCCGCCAGCGCCGAGACCGGCAGAAGCATCAGCACCATGCAGCACGCCACCAGCGAGGACAGCAGGCGCTTGATTCTGGTCATGATCTTGTATCACTCCTTCTTCTGATTTTGGGTATCCGCGCAATGAAAAACAGGGTCAAATACCACTCCTCTCCTGTGTTTCCCGAACGAAAGTCAAATTAAGGAAACCTTTCTGGGATAACTCTATCCCATTTTGTCACAAGATACAATATCCTGGCTGCATAGTGTTTTGCGCTTTGTCATTTCGGTCAACCCCCCTGCTCCGCGCCAAAACGGGGCCCCCCGCCCTGTGTGCGGAGAGCCCCGTGAGAGGGAGATCCTATTCGCTTTTGATGGCCTCCAGCGCCGGGATCTGCACCGCCTTGTTGGCGGGATAGTACCCGGAGGCCAGGCCGATGAGCACCGAGAAGAAGATGCCGAACACCGGCAGCCACAGGGGGATCACCGACAGCCGCCGCACCCCCTCGCCCCCCAGCAGGGCGGGGAGCAGGTTCTCCACCGACGGCCCCAGGGAGACCAGGTTCACGATCAGGGAGATGATCCCGCTGCTCACGCAGCCCACCACCCCGCCGATCAGGCCGATGGCCCCCGCCTCGGCCAGGAACATCACCCGGATGTCGGTGACATAGCAGCCCAGGGACTTCATGATGCCGATCTCCCGGGTGCGCTCGGAGATGGACATGATCATGGTGTTGGTGATGCCCAGGGCGGCCACGAAGAGGGAGATGGCCCCCAGGCCGCCCAGCATCATCTGCTTCTGCCGGGCCTCCTGCTCCATTGGCTTGCGGATGCTCTCCATGGACTCGGTGTTGTAGCCCATGGCCTTGATCTCCTGCTCCACCGGCTCCACCTGGTCGATGCCCGTGACCTTCACCAGCACCGAGGTGTAGGGGAGGGCCTTCTTCTTCCCCCGCTGGATCTTGTCCCAGATGCCCCGCAGGTCGGACAGGCTCATCATCAGCCCGTCGGAGGTCTCGCTCCCCTTGGCGTAGTCCTCCTTGGTCACCCCGGCCACCGTGATGGGGAAGGTGTACTTGCCCCCGTCGTGCTCGATCTCCAGGGTCATCTTCCCCTTCATGGGGTCCAGGTAGGGGGGCGGAAACTCCGTGAGCTGTCCGTTCTCGTCCAGCTCCCCGCCCCAGCGGTCCACCATGTTCCGCCCCTCGGGGCGCAGGGTGTCCTTGAAGTTATAGGCCAGGTACTCCCCCGCCATGACCTCCCCGCTCCGGTGGGCGGTTGCCCCCTGGGTGAGGCGGAAGCCCAGGGGCTCCAGGGTGTCCATGTCCACCCCGGCCACGGTGGTCCACTCGGCGATGTACCGGTTGCCCGTGCCCGCCAGAAGGCGGATGCGGTCGGCCTCCAGGCTCTGCTTGGGGGTGACGGCCTCCACGCCCCCCAGACTGCGCAGGCGCTTGACCAGGGCCTCGTCCAGCTTGGTCTTGCCCTTGCCCCCCTGGGGGGCGTTGACCGTGATGATGGTCAGGTCCCCCATCTGGGCCAGCAGGCTCTCCTGGGCCTCCTTCATGCCGATGCCCAGGGAGACCATGATGACGATGGAGCAGCAGCCGATGAACACCCCCAGCACCGTCAGAAGGGTGCGGGATTTCCGCCGCAGCAGGTTTTGCAGGCACATGCGCATCAGGTCCTTGCGTCTCAAGGCTCACTCTCCTCCTCCCAGGAGGTCCAGTCCCCGCCCTCCTCGGTCTGGGGCTTGGCGCGGCCCTTCTTCCACCGGAGGAGGGCCAGGAGGAGCACCAGTCCGCCGCCGCTGCCGCCCAGGACCAGGGGCCAGGGGAAGGGCTGTCCCTCCTCCTCCCCCGCTCCGGGGGCCGGGTCCTCAGAGGGGACGAACTCCTCCACCTGGAGCTCCACGGGGAATTCCCGGGTCTGGAGCTGCTGGTCGGCGTTCTCATAGGTGACCCGGAGGACCAGGGAGAGGGGCCCGGCCTTCTCGGGGGTGACGGCAAAGCCGATGGCCCCGCTGCTCCCGGCGCTGAGGTTGCCCAGGTACTGGGTCCGGGCGGGGGTGGTCACCCCCTCGCCCACCACGGTGGCCTCCACGTTGGCGATGTCGTCCTTGCCCTTGTTCACATAGGCCAGAGTGAGCTCCAGCTCCTCCCCCTCGGTGGCGGTCTCGGGCAGGGTGGGGGCGTTGATCTGGAGGCGGTCGGGCTGGTAGAGGGGGATGGAGACCTTGATGTCCGAGGTGGCCTGGGCCCGCTTGGCCCCGTCCACATACTCGTACTTGAAGCCGATGGAGACGCTCTGGGCGCCGCTCTTGCCGGTGGGGACGGCCCGCATGGGGACCTCCCGGGTCTGGCTCTCCCCGGCGCCCAGGGCGGGGTAGTAGAAGGTGTTGGTGCTGCCGTTCATGGCGAAGCTCTCCCCGCCCTCCACGGTGACCACCAGGTTTTCGATCCCCAGCCGCCCGGTGTTCTCAAAGGTGAAGGAGAGGGGGAAGGAGCTCCCCGAGGCCACCGACCCCTCCCCGTAGGAGAAGGAGCGGATGACCACGTTGGGCTGGGGGCTGTCCCCCTTCCCGGTAGGGACGGCGGTGAGGTTGATGCGGTCGGAGGCGGTGGCCTGGGCCATGGTCTCCCCGTTGTGGTAGCTGTATTTCAGCTCGGTGCTCAGGGACTGGTTGGCCGAGCCGATCTCGGCCGCCCCCTGGATGCGCAGGGTGAGGGAGGCGCTCTTCCCCGGCTCCAGGTCGGGCAGGAGGAAGGAGGAGGCGTCGTTCAAAAGCAGGATGGCGTCCGAGGGGGTCACCGTCACCATGGGGGAGACCACCTTGGTGGTCCCCGCGTTGCGGAAGGAGAGCTCCACGCTGCGGCTCTCCCCGGCGGCCAGGGGCTTGGGGGCGGCCGAGCGGGTGAGGATCACCAGGGGCTGGGCCACGCTCTCCCGGGGCACGGCGGGGATGCCCACCTTGTCGGAGGCGGTGGCCTGGGTGAGCATGCCGCCGTTGTCGTAGCCGAACTTGAGCTCGGTGCTCAGGGACTGGTTGGCCGAGTTCATGTCCCGGGCGGCCTGGAAGCGGACGGTGATGCTCCCGGTCTTGCCCGGCGCGATGTCCCCCAGGAGGAAGGTGGTGGTGTCGTTGAGGAGCATCAGTGACTCGCTGGCGGTGACCGATGCCACCGCCCCCACCAGCTTGGTGGTGCCGCTGTTCTGGAAAGAGATGGTCACCTCCCTCGTCTCCCCGGGGGCCACGGGCTTTTCCAGGGGGGAGCGGGTGACCAGCACCGGTGGCTGGGGCACGCTCTCCCGGCCCAGGGCGGGGATGCTGATCTTGTCGGTGATGCTCCCCTGGACCAGGGAGATGTTGTTGTGGTAGTTGAAGCGCAGCTCCACCCCCAGGGACTGGGCGGGGCTCTGGATGACGCTGGCCGCCTTGATCCGGAGCTTGACGGTGGCGCTCTTCTTCCCGGCGATCTCGTCCAGTGGGAAGGAGTTGCTCCCCCCCAGGATCTCCAGGCCCTCGGTGGGGGTGAAGACGGCCACGGGGGATTTCAGCCGGGCGTTGCTCAGGTTGCGGAAGGTGATGGTGAGCTCCGCCTCCTGCCCGGCCTGGATGGGCTGCTTCAGCTCATTGCGGGAGACCGTCACCAGGGGGACGGGGGCGGCGTCCGGGGTGGAGGGGATCTCGGGCGCCCGCTCGGGGGCCTCGTAGACCACGGCCTCGGTGACGGTCACCTCCATGGTCTGGTAGGAGTCGGCCTGTCCGGCGGTGCCCACCTGGAGGCGCAGGCTCTGCCCCACGCCCTTGTAGGTGACGCCCGTCAGGAGGATCTCGTAGCGCAGGGGGGCTCCGTCCTCGGAGACCCGGCGGACGTTGACGCTCCCGCCGGTGAAGCTGTCCTCCAGCTTGGTGATGTCCAGGGCGGCGGGGTCGCCGGCGCCGGTGCCGTCCCCGGTGTCCTTGACGGTGACGGCGATGTTGACGGTGTCGCCCTTGGTGACCCGGGCGGCGGTGCGCCCGGCGGAGTCCTGGACGGTGTAGCCTGTCACATAGAGGGTGCCCCCCTCGGCGGCGGCCGCGGCGGGCAGCACGCCCAGCAGCAGCGCCAGGAGGAGCAGGAGGGCCCCGCCCCGGCGGAATGGATTACGCTTCATATTGACTCTTCTCCTTCTGGTTGACTTGGTTGCCCACGATCTCCCCGTCGATGAGGGTGACGATGCGGTCGGCGTAGGCGGCCATCTCCGGGTCGTGGGTGACCAGGATGATGGTCTGGTGGTAGCGGCGGGCAAAGGCGCAGATCATCTCCATGATCTCGGCGGTGGTCTTGGAGTCCAGGTTTCCGGTGGGCTCGTCGGCAAAGACCACGTCGGGCCGGGCGATGAAGGCCCGGGCGATGCCCGCCCGCTGCTGCTGGCCGCCCGACATCTGCCCCGGGAAGTGGTCCAGCCGGTGGGAGAGCCCCACCCGGCACAGCAGCTTCCGGGCCGCCGCCTCCCGCTCGGCCCGGGGGACTCCCCGGAACATGAGCGGCATGGCCACGTTCTCGGTGGCGGTCAGGTTGGGCAGCAGGTTGTAGGACTGGAACACGAAGCCCAGGTGCTGCTGCCGGAAGGAGGCCAGCTGCCGCTCGCTCAGGCGGGAGATGGGCACGCCGCCGATGCGCACCTCTCCCCGGGTAGGCTTCTCCATGCCGGCCAGCTGGTTGAGCAGGGTGCTCTTCCCCGAGCCGGAGGTGCCGAAGATGCAGCAGATCTCCCCCCGCATGACGTGCAGGTTGATGCGTTTCAGGGCCACTACCGTCTCATCGCCGATGGGATACTCCTTGCGGAGGTCCTTCACCTCGATGACGGGGCGGCCGCGCAGGTCAGGTCCGTTCACAGGACGCTCCCCCCTTTCCGAGGCTTATTTTACCGTCCCCGTCTTTACACACCCTTTGCCCAGGTTTAAGATTTGGAAAGATTCCGCGTGTCGAACTGCTTCGACACGCTTCTCAAAAATGCAAGCATTTTTTCGAGGGGGAAGCAGGCCGCTGCATGCGGGCGGCGGAACTCTGCGAGGCTTTTACCAGCAAACCCGCATCCGCACATGCAAAAAGGCCCCCCGGGAATTGCTCCCGGGGGGCCTTGTAATGGTTTGGCAAAGGGTCAAATTTCGGTTATTCGGCGTCTTCGATCAGGCCGTAGCCGCCGTCGTTGCGCTTATACACCACGGAGAAGGCGCCGTCGTTGTCCACGTCCTTGAAGGCGAAGAAGGTGTGGTCCACCAGGTTCATCTGGAGCACCGCCTCTTCCACCGTCATGGGCTTGATGGGGAACTTCTTGGTGCGGACGATGCGGAACTCATCCTCCTCCACCTCGGGCACGAAGGAGGAGATCTCCTCCTCCACCGAGCGGACAAAGGCGTCCTGGCGCAGGCGCTTTTCCAGGCGGGCCTTGTTCTTGCGCAGCTGCCGCTCCACCGAGGCCACCGCGGCGTCGATGGTGGCGAACATATCGGACGTACTCTCCGCCACGCGGATGATGGTGCCGCCGGAGCGGACCGTCAGTTCCACGTTGTTGCGGTCTTTTTCAACACTAAAGACAATGGAAGCCTCCGCGTCCGCCTTGAAATAGCGGTCCAGCTTGCCCACTTTCTTCTCGGCATAGGCATGCACCTTGTTGGGGAGGTTAACCTTCTTGTCAGTAAACACGAACTTCATAGTGTCAGCTCCTTCCGCCCTCTGGATGAGAGGGCTTTTGTCGTTGCCCACGGGTCATGGGACCCGTATGGAGAAACCGCCCAGCGATTTCCTTGTCACAATTATACCACATCCGCAAAAAATTTCCACCCTGTTTTCAGGGTTTTTTACAAGACGGCGCTGGCGTGACGGGTGACATGGCACCCGATGTTCACCGCGCAGGGCAGACCGGCGATGTGGGTTCCGTAGTGGAGGATGCACACCGACAGCGCGGTGGTGGTGCCGCCCAGACCCTGGGGACCGATGCCCAGGGCGTTGATGCGGGCCAGGGCCTTGGCCTCCAGATCGGCGTAGAAGGGGTCCTCATTGTGCTGGTCCACCGGGCGCAGGAGGGCCCGCTTGGCCAGCAGGGTGGCCATCTCGGAGGTGCCGCCCACGCCCACGCCCACCACGATGGGGGGACAGGGATTGCTCCCGGCGTTGGACACGGCCTCCACGATGAAGTCCACCACCGCCTCCGGGCCCACCGAGGGCTTGAGCATCCGCAGGGCGGTCATGTTCTCGCTGCCGAAGCCCTTGGGGGCCACGGTGATGGAGAGCCGGTCCCCCTCCACCAGCGTCAGGTGGATTATGGCGGGGGTATTGTTGTTGGTGTTCACCCGGCGCAGGGGGTCCCCCACCACCGAGCAGCGCAGGTGTCCCTCCACATAGCCCTGGGCCACCCCCGCGTTCACCGCGTCGGAGAGGAGGCCCCCGGTGATGTGGACCTCCTGCCCCAGCTCCACAAAGACCACGGCCATGCCGGTGTCCTGGCAGATGGGCAGCTCCCGGGCGTCGGCGAAGCGGAAGTTCTCCTCCAGGTCGCCCAGGATGGCCTTCCCTACCGGGGAGCGCTCGCTCCCCTCCGCCTTCACGATGGCCTCCTGCACGTCCACGGGCAGGTGGCAGTTGGCCTGGATGCACAGATCCCGCACGGTGCGGGTGATCTCCTCACAGCTGATGTCTCTCATAACGGCTCTCCCCTTTTTGTCTCTTGTTCTTATTTCACGGGCACGCCCTGGATGAACACGTGCTCCACCCGGCTCTTCCAGTCCAGCGGATGGGCGCTGGTGACCACCACGTCGGCGTCCTTGCCCGGGGTGAGGGTGCCCACCCGGTCCCCCACGCCCCCCAGCTCGGCGGCGTTGCGGGTGATGCAGGCCAGGGCCTCCTCCTCCGCCATGCCCGCCCGCACCGCCATGGCGGCGCACAGGGGCAGGTACTGCACCGGGGTCTCCGGGTGGTCGGTGCAGATGGCCACCTTGACCCCCGCCTTGGCCAGCAGCACCGGGTTCTCCAGGGTGTGGCCGGCCAGCTCCGGTTTGCAGCGGTCCCCCAGGCAGGGGCCGGTGATGACCCCCACCCCGGCCTCGGCCAGCAGATCGGCCACCTGATAGCCCTCGGTGCCGTGGACGATCACAAAGCGCAGGCCGAACTCCCGGGCGATGCGCACGGCGGTGGCGATGTCGTCGGCCCGGTGGGCGTGGAAGTGGGCGGGCAGGGTCCCGGTGACCACGGCCCCCAGGGCCTCCAGCTTCACGTCCAGGTCGGGCCCGTCCAGATCGGGGTCCAGGGCGGCCTTCTCCTGCTTGTCCCGGTACTCCAGGGCCTTGGAGAGGTTTTCCCGGATGATGGCGGCGGTGGCCATGCGGGTGACCGGGGTCTCCTTGCGCTCATTGTACACCGTCTTGGGGTTTTCGCCCAGAGCGAATTTCATGGCGGCCGGGGCCAGGACCACCGCCTCGTCCACCCAGCGTCCATTGGTCTTGATGGCGGCGAACTGCCCGGCGATGGGGTTGGCGCTGCCCGGGCCGGTGAGCACGGTGGTCACGCCCCCCGCACGGGCCTCCTCAAAGCAGCGGTCCAGCACATTGATGGCGTCGATGGCCCGCAGATGGGGGGTGCAGGGGTCGGTGGACTCGTTCCCGTCGTCGGCCTCAAAGCCCACGGCGTTGCCGAAGAGCCCCAGATGGCAGTGGGCGTCCACAAAGCCGGGGATAATGTGGCCCCCCGCGGCGTCCAGGTCTCCCTGCTCCACGGCGGGACAGACCTCCATGGGACCCACCTCCTGAAGGATACCCCCCTCCATGCGCACATAACCGTGGGGAATGACCGGTCCGTCCATGGGATGAACCACTCCGTTATAGATCAGCATTGGTGTTCGACCTCTTTCTACAAATGTTCCATTTGACATTTTCAGGAAATTGAGTTATCTTATACTTGCAGCTCGGCCAATTGGTCCGATCCCGCGTCTGGGCTTATCACGAGGGATAAGCTCACATTCCATTCTCTCTTATGTATGCTTTGGGCGCTCTCCGCAGGGAGAGCGCCCCCTTTTTTGCTCACGGCTGGAGGGTATACTGCTCCACCAGCGCCACGGTTATGGTACGGTACTCCCCGTCCCGGTAGAACTCCAGCTCCAGGGTGTCCCCCACGCCCAGCTCCTCCTTGACGGCGTTGAGGGCCTCGATGGTGGGGGTGGGCTGTCCGTTGGTCTTGAGGATGATGTCCCCCGCCCGCAGGCCCTTGGCCCAGGCGTCGGAGCGGGGCTCCACGCTCACCACATACAGGCCCTCCGGCCCGTCATATCCCTCCTCCACGTAGTAGTAGGAGGGGCCCGCCGTGATGCCGATGGTGGGGCGTCCCCCCACATGGCCCTGGGCGATGAGCTCGTCGGCAATGGCCTTGACGGTGGCCGAGGGGATGGCGAAGCCCAGGCCCTCGATGGTGTCGAAGTCGGACATCATCTTGAGGGTGGTCACCCCGATGACCTGTCCGTACCGGTTGACCAGGGCACCGCCGGAGTTGCCCGAGTTGAGGGCGGCGTCGGTCTGGATGAGCTCCATCTCATACCCGTCCACCGACATGGAGCGGTCCAGGAAGGAGATGATCCCCTCGGTCATGGTGCCCGGGAGCTGGGCCCCCAGGGGGTTGCCGATGGCATAGGCCCGCTCCCCCACCCGGAGGGTGTCGGAGACGCCGAACTCCGCGGGGGTGAAGTCGGTCGGACCCTCCACCTTGAGGACGGCCAGGTCGGTCTGGCTGTCGCTCCCCACCAGGAGGGCGTTGTAGTGGCTGGAGCCCTCCAGCGGGCTCACCGTCACCACGGAGGCACCGGCGATCACATGGTGGTTGGTGAGGATGTACCCGTCTTGGGAAAAGACGATCCCCGTCCCCTGGGAGACCCCGTCGGGGCGGGTGCTCTCAATGCTGACGATGGAGGGGGAATTTTTCGCATAGATCTCCTCGGCGCTCAGCTCGGCCCCGCCGGGGGCGGCGTGGAGGGTGAGGACGGTCCCGTCCCCCAGAGGGGCCCGCTCCACCGTGGTGGGGTACTCCGGCTCCTCCTCGGGCAGGGAGTAGACGTAATCGGGGGGATCGGCCGTGCCGCTCCAGGGGAGCAGGCCGTTCATCCCCAGGGCCAGGAGCGCCCCGCTCCCCCCCAGCAGCACCACCAGAAAGAGGCACAGCACCCATACGGCCCGCCGCCGGATCCGGTTGGGGCGCCGGGGGTATTTGGGTGGCCTGCGGGGCGGGAGGGGCGGCATCTCCCCATCCGCCGGGCGAAAACGGTAGCCCTCCTCCCCTCCGGCGGGGAGGGGAAGCTCCTCCCCGGCCAGGTCGGGCCGGTCAAAATAATAGTTGTGCATGCAACTCCTCCTGCACGGGGGTAAGAACCCCCTACGCCAGCGTCAGCGTGAAGGTGAACTCGGTCACGCCGTTCTCGCTGGTGACGGTGATATTTTCCTTGTGGTTGCCCAGAATGGTCTTGACGATGTACAGTCCCAGCCCCACGCCGTCCCGGTCCTCGCTGCGGGAGCGGTCGGTCTTGTGGAAGCGGTCGAAGAGCAGGGCCAGCTCCTCGGGGGGGATGGTCTCGCCGGTGTTGCGCACCGACACATAGGCCTTTCCGCCCTTGGCGGTCACGCTGATGCCCATGGTGGTGCCCTCGGTGGAAAACTTGATGGCGTTGTCCAGCAGGTTATAGCACACCTGGGTGATGGCGTCCGGGTCTCCCCAGACGGTGACCGGCCCGTCGGGGATGGCGGTGTCCACGTCCAGGTGGCGGGCGTTGATCTTGGTCTCCAGGCTCACCAGCACCCGCAGCATGACCTCGGAGACGTCGAACTGCTCCTGGGTGGTCACGTTCTCCTTGGACTGGAGGCGTGAGAGGTCCAGCATCCGCCGCACCAGCCGGGAGAGCCGCCGGGTCTCGGAGGAGATGGTCTTGAGGTACTCCTTCTCCCGCTCGGGGGGGATGGTGCCGTCCAGAATGCCGTCGGCGAACCCGGCGATGGTGGTCATGGGGGTCTTGAGCTCGTGGGAGACGTTGGCGATGAACTCGCTGCGCTTGGCCTCGGCCTTGGAGAGGGACTCGGCCATGGCGTTGAAGGCCTCGGCCAGCTCGCCCACCTCGTCCTTGCGGTTCTCATAGCCGGTGACCCGGGCGTCGAACTCGCCGTGGCCGAACTTCCGGGCCGCGTCGGCGATCTCCTTCATGGGCCGGGTCTGGTGGAGGGAGGTGACCGAGCTGCTGATGAAGGCGATGCACAGCACGCCCACCGAGGTGAAGAGGAAGATGGTGGCCACCGCCCGCCACAGCTCGGTGAGGCTGGAGGTGTTGGCCGCCACAAAGACCAGGTTGGTCTCATGGGTCTGCCCCAGGAAGTCGCTCTGGACCACCGCCCGGCCGGAGACATACCGCCGCTCGGGGAAGAGGCCGCCCATGGTGGTCATCCCCTGATAGCTGCCGTTCTGGGCGATCTCGCCGCACACGGAGGCGGGCACCGTGGGGGCGGCCAGGCCGCTGCGGATGGCCCCGTCGGAGTAGAGGAGCACCCGCCCGTCGGTGCGGCAGATGAGCACGTAGGCGTCCGAGATGCTGGCGATGGAGCCCACATAGGCCTTGTAGGACGCGTCGTACAGGCTGGCTCCGTTGGACTTCATGGCGCTGGTGAAGTCGGCGATGAAGTCCACGTTGCGCTCCAGGGCCTCCTGCTTCTCCCGCAGGGTATACTGGTACGTCAGGGTGATGAAGGCCGACCCCAGCAGGGTGAAGGAGATGAGGATGATGGCGGCCATCATGGAGAACTGGCGTCCGTAGATGCTCTTCATCCCGCGCTCACGACCTCAAACTTGTAGCCCACGCCCCACACGGTCTTGAGGCACCACTGGTCGCTGACCCCCTCCAGCTTTTCCCGCAGGCGCTTGATGTGCACGTCCACCGTGCGGGAGTCGCCGAAGTAGTCAAAGCCCCACACCTCGTCCAGCAGCTGGTTGCGGGTAAAGACACGGTTGGGGGCCGAGGCCAGGTGGTAGAGCAGCTCCAGCTCCTTGGGCGGGGTGTCCACCCGCTTGCCGTCCACCAGCAGCTCGTAGGAGTCCAGGTTGATGGTGAGCTTGTCGAAGGAGAGCTTCTTCTCCTCGCTGTTCTCCTCCGCGCCGAAGCGGCGCAGGACCGCGTGGATGCGGGCCAGGACCTCCTTCATCTCAAAGGGCTTGACGATGTAGTCGTCGGCCCCCATCTCCAGGCCGTTGACCTTGTCGTCGGTCTCGCCCTTGGCGGTGAGCATGATGACGGGGGTCTTGTCGCTCTCCCGGATCTTCTTGAGCACCGACCAGCCGTCCATGACGGGCAGCATGATGTCCAGCAGGACCAGCTCGGGATGGAAGGAGCGGAAGAGCTCCACCGCCTTCCCGCCGTCCCCCGCCACTGCGGTCTCAAACCCCTCTTTTTCCAGGTAGAGATGCAAAAGCTCGGCGATGTTGGTTTCGTCCTCTACGATCAGGACCTTTGTGGCCATATGGCATTCCTTCCTTTCCTGCGCGCCGGGAAATCTGTTTCATGGTCTCTATTGTACGCGCTTTTTCCACCGGATTGGGTGAATATTCTGTAAAACCTACTCCACGCAGGCCAATTTTGTCACTCCAGTGTGCGGTTGCGATCTTACCTGCAAGCGCCTCGCAGAGTTCCGCCGCCCGCAGGCGGCGGAATGAAGTGAGAGCGTGTTTTCCGGCGGCATGTACGTCGGAAAACACTCCCCTCAGGCCGCAAGCGTGCGCCCCAAAGGGGCGTGCGACGCAGCGGACTGCATTCCTCTCGAAAAAACGCGTTGCGTTTTTGAGAAGCGTGTCGAAGCATTTCGACACGCGCCCTACTCCACGTAGGCGTGGTCCACCTGGATGACGGCGTAGCAGTGGGGGTCGTGGGCCTGGATGCGCTGCTGAATGGCGGCGGCCAGGGCCTCGTCCTCCATAGAGAAATTGTGGGGGGCCACCACGTCGAAGATCAGGTTGGTGTGGTGGGGGCCCGCCGTCATGCGGAAGTCGTGGATGGTCAGGCGCTCGTCCAGCTCCTTCACCTGCTGGGCCACCCACAGCCTGGTGCGGTTGACCCCCTCGTCCTCGGTGGCGATGGGGTCCATGTGGGCCGAGGTCTCGATGCCGAACTTCTCCTTGAGCTCCCGCTCGATGTGGTCGATCACGTCGTGGGCCTCCATGATGTCGGCGTTCATGGGCACCTCCGCGTGGAAGGACATCATGGACCGCCCGGGGCCGTAGTCGTGGATGATGAGGTCGTGGATGCCCACCACCTCCGGGTGGGCCAGGATGGTCTGTTCGATCTCCCGCACCAGGTCCCGGTCGGGGGTCTGGCCCAGGAGGGGGTCGATGGTGTCCTTGGCGGCCTCCCACCCGGCCCGGAGGATGAAGAGGGCCACCAGCACGCCCACCCAGCCGTCGATGGACACGCCGGTCAGGGCGCCCACCACCGCGCCCAGCAGCACGGCGCTGGTGGCCACCACGTCGGAGAGGGAGTCCATGGCCGTGGCCGCCATGGCCGCCGAGCCGATGCGCCGGGAGAGGTTGCGGTTAAAGAAGCACATCCAGAGCTTCACGGCGATGGAGCACAGCAGGATGCCCGCCGACACGGCGGAGAAGACCACCGGCTCGGGGTGGAGGATCTTCTCGATGGAGGACTTGCCCAGCTCCACGCCCACCAGCAGAATGAGCATGGACACCAGCAGACCCGCCAGATACTCGATCCGCCCGTGGCCGAAGGGGTGGTCGTCGTCGGCCTTCTGCCCCGCCAGGCGGAAGCCCACCAGGGTCACCACCGAGGAGCCCGCGTCCGAGAGGTTGTTGAAGGCGTCGGCCGTGATGGAGATGGACCCGGTCAGCACCCCCGCGAAAAACTTTCCCGCCGAGAGCAGCAGGTTGAGAAAGATCCCAACGCCTCCTGAGAGCATCCCGTACCGCTCCCGCACCTGCGCATCCTGTACCTTCTCATAATCCCGGACAAACCGCCGGAGCAACTGTTCTGTCATGCCATTTCCACTCCAAGTCGTTCTTTATGTCAGCGTGTCGAAATGTTTCGACACGCTTCTCAAAAATGCAAGCATTTTTTCGAGGGGGAAGCAGGCCGCTGCATGCACTCGCTGACGCTCGCACACTTGCGGCCTGAGCAGAGTGTTTTCCGACGTACACGCCGCCGGAAAACACGATTTGATCCTCTTCCGCCGTCTACGGGACGGCGGAACTCTGCGAGGCTCTTGCAGCGCAAAGCACAGAAATACACGTTATCGTCAGCCTGTTTGTGTTTCTTTTGCTTGCTTAATGTATCATTATAGCACAGAGGATGTGTTCCCGTCCATGTTTTCCCATCCGGCCGGGCAGAAAAAGGCCGCGGACACCGTAGTGCCTGCGGCCTTCGTGGTAGGTTACTCGCCGGTATCCAGGGTATAGAAGTCCTCCGGACGGCTCCCCTTGTCAAAGATGTTGCAGTACTCCAGGATGCGGTACTCGGCCAGGCTCTCCCGGGCGTAGTCGGGCAGCTCCTCCCAGTGCTCCTCGGCCGTCCAGTCGCCGTCCCGGTCCAGGTAGCCCACCGGGTTGATGACGGGCAAGTCCTCCCACAGGGAGAGGAGGAAGTCCTGATACCCGGTGGTGGGCAGGCCCGCCGTCTCCATCAGCAGGGCCGAGAGGTAGTTGAGGGAGAGGGTCACGTCCTGCTGCTCCGGGATGTCGTAATTGGCCCAGATCACGAAGGGGACGATCTGCTTTTTCTCCGCCGTGTCGGTGTCCAGGGCCTCCACCTCGCCGCCCAGGGCCTCGGTGTAGAAGTTGGTGGCCACCTGGGGCTGGTGGTCGCCGAACATGCAGATCATGGTGGGCTCCTCCACCTGGGAGAAGTAGTCGATCAGGTACTCAAAGGCCTGGTCGCTCTGATAGACCAGGTTGAGGTACTGGTCCACCGTGCGGAAGCGGCCCTCATATGCTCCGGTGAGGTGGACCTCCTCCGGGAGGTTGGTCCACTCGCCGGTGTAGGCGCTGTGGTTCTGCATGGTCACGTTGAAGAGGAAGAGGGGCTGCCCCTCCTCCTTGGCCTCATAGCGGGCGATGAGGTTTTCGTAATTGGCCCGGTCGGAGAGGTATTCCCGGATGATGTCGCTCTCGTCGTAGTCGAAGTCCTCCAGGAAATACTGCTCGTCAAAGCCGTAGTCGTTGTAGACGGCCACCCGGTTCCAGCCGGAGGAGTAGTAGGGGTGCATGGCCACCGTGGCATACCCCAGGGACTCCATCTGCCCGGCCAGGGAGGGATCCCCCTGCCCCACGTACATGTGGTAGGGCACCGTGCCCGCGGGCAGGAAGGTGACGGTGTTGCCGGTGAGGAACTCATACTCCGAGTTGGCGGTGGTCCCGCCGAACACGGAGGAGAAGGCCCAGCCCTTCACCGTGTTCTCCTCCAGGCTGTGGAGGAAGGGCATGGGGTCCTGATTGGTCTCCACCCCCGGGATGACGCTCAGATCGGAGAGGGACTCGTTCATCACCACGATCAGGTTTACCGGGCGGGTAATCCCGTCGGTCGAGGCGCTCACGGCGGCTTCCTCCGAGGGGTGCTCCTCCGCCAGAGTGGTGAGGGCGTCCCTGCCGTACCCGTCGGGGGCCTTCACCCGGCTGTACCGGAGGCACAGGCTGAAATTCAGGGCCAGCCCATTGCCCCGGGTGGTCCACATGGAGGGGGAGATCCCCGCGTCCGAGACCGCGTTGGTGCAGAAAAAGAAGTAGAGGAAGGCCCCGGACCCGGCCAGCGTGGGCAGGAAGAGCTTCCAGGAGAACCGCTGCCGCTCCGCCGGGGCGGGCAGCAGGGAGAGCACGCCGATGAAGAGGGCCACGCACAGTCCGGTCAGCACCATCATGAGGTCCGGGGTGTAGTTGTAGTTGCCCGCCACATTCAGCGCCGTGCGGATGGTGACGATGTCCCCCGGGAAGAGGGTGCGCCCCCGGAAGGCAATGGCATAGCGGTTGACGATCCCGATGGCCCAGGCCACGAGCATGGCCACCTTGGTGGCCCGGTCCCGGCGGCCCAGGACAAAGTAGAAAAAGAAGGCCCCCAGATAGTACCACACCAGGTTGAGGGCCACCTGAAGGGGGGTAAAGCTCCCCCAGGGCTGATTATAGTTGAGAACCTCCACCAGGCTGTACGAGACAAGAGGTCCCACCGCAAAGGCCAGCCGGGAGAGCCAGGCCGCCCGGGACGGCTCCAGGGCCAGCTTCGGCCAGCGGGGACGCGCCTTCCGGCCGGTATGACGTTTCGGTTTTGTGGGCATGTTCATCCGTTCTTCCACTCGGCTCCTCTCGAATTTGATTTTTTCTGTATCATACTCCCTCAAAAGCGGGATGTGCAAGGGGATTTTGCACGGATCGGCCATCCTTCATAAAATCTTCACAATTCCCGGAGGCGCAGGGGCGGCCCCTCCAGATGGACCACGCGGTCGGCCAGGGCCAGAACCCCCTCCTCGTGGCTGGAGAGGAGCACCGGCTTCCCCAGCGCCCGGATGCGCTCCAGGATGCGCTCGGCGCGCTCCTTGTCCACGCCGGTGAAGGGCTCGTCCAGCAGGTACACCCCGCCCTCGCAGGCCAGGGCCCGGGCCAGGGCCAGCCGCCGCCGCATCCCGCCCGAGAGGACCTGGATGGGCCGGTCCTCCTCCCCCTCCAGCTCCACCAGGGAGAGGAACTTCCCCACCTCCTGCCGCCGCGCCCGGGGGAGCACGTCGGCGATCTGCTCGCCGGTCCTGCGCCAGGGAAAGAGCCGGTCCTCCTGGAAGAGGAGCACCGCCTCCCCCGGCAGGGTGAAGGTCCCCCCGGCGGGCCGCTCCAGCCCGGCCAGGGTGCGCAGCAAGGTGGTCTTGCCGCAGCCCGACGGCCCGGCCAGGGCGGTGATGCCCTCCCCGGGGAGGGTGAGGGAGAAGGAATCCAGCACCCGCTTCTCCCCAAAGGACACGGTGAGCTCATGAATCCGCAGCACGGCTCCCCCTCCTCTCCAGGCGGCCCAGGAGGGCCCCCAGCACGCCCTCCAGGGCGAAGCTCAGGGCCAGCACCACCGCCGTCCACGCAAAGAGGGCGGGGGTCTCCAGATAGATCTTGGAATAGTACACCTGGGTGCCGATGGCCAGCCGGGGCACGCACAGCACCTCGGCGGCCACCCCGGACTTCCAGGCCAGTCCCAGGGCGGTGTGGCAGCCGCTGGCAAAGTAGGGCAGCACCGAGGGAATGTAGACCAGGCGCACCCGCTTCCACCGGCCAAAGCGGTAGGCCCGGGCGGCCTCCAGCAGCAGGGGGTCGGTCTGGGCGATGCCCTGGCACACGTTCCCCCACACCACCGGCAGCACCATCAGGGCGGACACCACCACCGGCACCTGCCCGGTGGGGGCCCACAGGATGACCAGCAGGATAAAGGAGGCCACCGGCGTGGCCCGGATGACCCGCACCGCCGGGGCCAGGAGGAGCTCCGCCCAGCCCCAGGCGCTGGTGCACACGGCCAGGAGGGTCCCCAGGCACACCCCCGCCAGCAGTCCCCCAAAGATCCGCCCCAGACTGGCGAGGGCGGTCTGCCAGAAGACCTGCGTGCCCATCAGCTCCAGCAGGGTGCGCCCCACCAGGAGGGGGGATGGCAGGAAGAGGGCGGTGCTCTCCAGCTCCTCGGCCCACAGGAGATACCACACGGCCCCCTGCCAGAGCAGCAGCCAGAACAGCGCCGGCAGGAGCACCCGCCTGGCCAGACGGCGCAGCTTCATCCCTCTCCCTCCCTTCTTCACAGTACAAACAAGAGATAGTATACCGACCCCCCGGGGGAAAGGCAAGCATTTTATCCTCTTTCCCCCCTGGAACAAAACGGGCGCCCCGGGGACCGCCTGGTCCGCCGGGGCGCCTCAGAGTTTGGGTTTGCTGTCTGGTCTGTGCTCAGCCGCAAACGCCTCGCAGAGTTCCGCCGTCCGCAGACGGCGGAACAGGGTGTAATCGTTTTTTCAAGGACATGCGCCTTGAAAAAACACTTCTCAGACCGCAAGTGTGCGAGCGTATGCGAGTGCATGCGGCGGTCTGCATCCTTCTCTCAAAAACGCCTGCGTTTTTGAGAAGCCGAAGGCTGTCAGGGGATATAGAAGAATCCGTCGTCCGGGATACCGCCGCCGATGGAGGCGGGGTCGGCCTGGAAGAGCACCTCATAGTAGGAGTTGATGTCCAGCATGTCCGACCCGGTGATGCACACCAGGTTGGCCTGGGGAATGGCCGCCTTGGCAATGGGGAGCTTGGGCACGATGCCCGCGTCCACCACCATCTGGGCCGCCTCGTCGCTCCCTTCGGCAATGAAGGCGATGGACTCGGCGTACTCGGTCAGGAAATCCTCCACCGCCTGGGGATGCTCCTCGATGAAGTCCTTCCGGGCCACCACGCAGCCCATGGTGAAGGTGCCGCCTGCGCCGCTCTCCTCCCAGGCGTCATTGAAGTCCAGCGCCAGACGCACGTCGGGATTCTGCATGGTCACCGCCGTGGCCGCCGGGACGGGGAGCATGGCCAGCTCTGCCTCGCCGGAGGCCATCAGGGTCTGCACCTCCTCGGAGGTTTTCCACACGATGTTCACATCGCTCTCAGGGTCCAGGCCGTTCTGCTCCAGGAGATAGCGCAGCACGTACTCCGGGTTGGCCCCCTGTCCGGTGGCGTAGATGGTCTTCCCCGCCAGGTCGGCCATGGAGTGCACCGTATCCCCGTTCTCCAGGATGTAGAGCACGCCCAGGGTGTTGAGGGCCAGCATCTGGATGTTCCCCGTCTTCTGGTAGAGGTTGGCCGCCACGTTGGTGGGCAGGGCGGCGATGTCCACCTCGCCCTTCCCCAGCTTGGCGGTCAGGTCGGTAGGCTGGGAGGCCACCTCCACCTGGTAGTCATTGCGGGTCTCCCCCGCCAGATGATCCGAAATCAGCTTGGCCGCGCCCATGCCGGTGGGGCCGTTGAGCATGGCCAGTCTTACCTCCGTGCGCTCGCTCTCCTGGGTGGGCGCCGGGGTGGCGCTGTTCTCAGGCGCGGGCGTGGCGGTGGGAGCGGGCTCTCCCCCGCCGCATCCCGCCAGCAGGGTCATGCTCAGGGCCAGGCTCAGGGCCAGGGCCGTCCATCGCTTGCTCTTCATGGTATCATCACGTTCCTTTCCAGTTCCTCGCCCTTCCCGCAGAAGGGCTCAGCGTGTCGAACCCGTTCGACACGCTTCTCAAAAATGCAGGCATTTTTTCGAGGGGGATCCAGGCCGCTGCGCGCATGGCCCGAAGGGCCACACACTTGCGGCCTGAGCAGTGTGTTTTCCGACGTACATGCCGCCGGAAAACACGATTCCACGCTCTTCCGCCGTCTGCGGACGGCGGAACTCTGCGAGGCTCTCCCGGCTCAAATCCCAGAAATACCTCTTACAGATCCGCCTGCGCCCTTCCCTCCGAAGGGCTCTTTGCACTCTACTCCCTTTTTCTCCCGCTGTCAAGCCGCTTTGCCCCCGTTCCGGGACGGGAGGGGCATCCATGGCATACCATGGTATAGGCTCACAGAAAGGAGGCTATCCTAATGGTCAGACCCCCCGTTCCCGAAGTGGAAGCCGCCCCCTCCGGCGGCGCGCCCCCCGCGCCCGACCCGGTGGACCTGCGCATCCTGGAGACCCTGCTGGAGGAGAAGCTGCTCCTCCTGGAGCTCCTGGAGGCCGTCCAGGCCCTGACCACCGCCATTTTGTCCCGTTTGACCCGGACCTGATGCCCCGCCGGAGAGAAAACTTTCGCTTTTTCCCAACTTCCGCTTGCCGAATGTGCCGGGATTCGCTATACTATCCTCTGTCGATTGTTGACATAACGATTCACTCCGAGAGAAAGGGGCCGATCGCTCCCATGGGAAAGCGCGTCCAAAAATACCAGCCCTCCCGCCTGTTTCTGCTGGGCAGGCTCTTATACCGTCTCCTGGTGGTCCTCTCCGTCCTGGTGGTCCTGCTCTTCTGCGCCTATCAGCTCCTGCGGCAGAAGCCCGGCCAGGCCTCCGGTCCGGCTCCCAGCGCCGTTCTCCCCTCCGCCCAGCCCAGCGGGGAGCTCACCCCCACCGGCTTAGAGCGGAAAAAGGACACCTGGACCTTCCTGCTGGCCGCCAGCGACCAGGCCAGCGGCAACGCCGACACCATCATGGTGGGCATGTACGACACGGTGAACCAGAAGGCCGGTCTGGTCTCCATCCCCCGGGACACCATCTACCACGGCACCCGGCCCGACGGAGGACACTACTATAAAATCAACTCCACCTACGCCTACTACGGGGCCAAGGGGATGCAGGAGGCGGTCTCCGAGCTGCTGGGCATCCCGGTGGACCACTATGTGACCATCGACCTGGCCGGGTTTGAGGCCATCGTAAACGCCGTGGACGGGGTAGACTTTGAAATCCCGGTGCCCATGAGCTACGACGACCCCACCCAGGACCTGCACATCCACTTCCAGCCGGGCATGACCCATCTGGACGGGCAGGAGGCCATGGAGGTCTGCCGCTTCCGGCACAACAACTTCAACGAGGCCCAGGTGGCCTACACCGATGTGGACCGCACCCGCACCCAGCAGGAGATCCTCACCCTGATCGCGAAAAAGGTCCTCTCCCAGCCCCAGAAGGTGGGCGAGTATGTGGAGATCTTCTCCGAATACATCGACACCGACCTCTCCCTGGGGGAGATGCTCTGGTTTGTGGAGCCCGCCCTGGGCTTTGACCTGGCCAATCTCTCCACCGCCACCCTCCCCGGCGACGGCACCGTCACCTACAAGGGCTGGACCTACTGCTACCAGCTGGAGCAGGAGGAATCCCTCGCCATCATCAACGAGATGATCAACCCCTACACCACCCCCGTCACCCTGGACATGGTGAACATGCCGCAAACATAAGAAATCATACAGAAGGGCTGCCGCAGACCATGCGGCAGCCCCTTTTTTCTAAATAAGCTGCGTTTGACAAAAGCCTCGCAGAGTTCCGCCGCCCGCAGGCGGCGGAACGAATTGAGATCGTTTTTTCCGGCGGCGTGTACGTCGGAAAAAACTCTTCTCAGGCCGCAAGTGTGCGAGCCGGGAACCCAAACGAAGCCCAGCGAAGCGGGTTTGTTTGGGAGAGGAGGGGCAAGGGAGCGGAGTGAGCCCTGGCCGCCAGGCCGGGGTGAACGGTACGGACTTTGACCCGACGAAGTGCGCGCAGCGGCCTGTGTCCCTCTCGAAAAAATGCCTGCATTTTTGAGACTTACTGGAGCAGATCGGGGCCGGGCAGGTCCATCTCCCGCTTCCGGGCGGCGGAGTAGGCCAGCTTTTCGGCCAGCTTCCCGCTGTCCCCGGAGGCCAGGGCCTCCCGGTATGCCCCCAGGTTCTCCATCAGCCGGTCCAGCACCGTGAGGAGGGCGGGCCGGTTCAGGGAGAAGAGCTCGGTCCACAGCCCCACGTCCAGGGCGGCCACCCGGGTGCAGCCCCGGAAGGAGGAGCCCTCAAACCCCCGGCAGGCAAAGAGCATGGGGTCGTCGCACACGCTCACGGCGATGATGTGCATGACCTGGCTGGTGTAGGCGATCATGGCGTCGTGCTCCTCGGGAGTGGTCTTGTACACGTCCCGGCAGCCGATGTACGCCCCCAGGCGCTCCATGAGGGCCACGTGCTCGGGGGTGCTGCTCTCCCGGGGGGTGAGGATGAGGTGGCTCCCCTGGAACATCTCGGCAAAGGCGTGCTCGATGCCCGAGAACTCGGTGCCCGCCATGGGGTGGCAGCCGATGAAGTCCACTCCCTCGGGCAGCACCCCCGCCCCCTCCATGACGGCGCTCTTCACACCGCACACGTCGGTGACCAGGCACCCCTGCTTGAACCGCGCCCGGTGCTCCTCCAGAAAGCGGAGGATGCCCCGGGGGTGGAGGGCCAGCACCACCACGTCGGCCCCGGGGAGGACGGCGGCGGCGTCCTCGGTCACCCGGTCTCCCACGCCGTGCTCGGCGGCAAAGCGCAGGGTGGGCTGGGACACGTCCACGCCCACGATCTCATAGCCCTCAAAGCCCTTGAGGGCCAGGGCCAGGGAGCCTCCGATGAGGCCCAGGCCCACGACGACGATGCGTTTTCTCTCCCCTTCGGCCATGGCTCACACCTCCCGGCCCACGCAGGGGGCCACAGCGGCCAGCTTCCCCATCACATCGGTGAACTGGTCGGGGGTGAGGGACTGGGCCCCGTCGCACAGGGCGTTCTTGGGGTCGTTGTGGACCTCGATGATGAGTCCGTCGGCTCCGGCGGCCACCGCCGCCATGGCCATGCGCTCCACCATCCAGGCCTTGCCGCAGGCGTGGGAGGGGTCCACCACCACCGGCAGGTGGGATAGGCTCTTCACGGCCAGCACGGCGGAGAGGTCCAGGGTGTTGCGGGTAAAGGTCTCAAAGGTGCGGATGCCCCGCTCGCAGAGGATGACCTTCTGGTTGCCCCCGGCCATGATGTACTCGGCCGACATGAGCCACTCCTCGATGGTGGCCGAGAGGCCCCGCTTGAGGAGGATGGGCTTGGTGGTGCGCTTGCCCAGCTTTTTCAGCAGGTCGAAGTTCTGCATGTTCCGGGCGCCTACCTGGATCACGTCCACGCACTCCTCAAAGAGCTCCACGTACTCGGTGCCCATGATCTCGGTGACGATGGGCAGGCCGGTGGCCTCCTTGGCCTTCTGGAGGAGGTTCAGGCCCTCGCACTCCAGCCCCTGGAAGGAGTAGGGGGAGGTCCGGGGCTTGAAGGCCCCGCCCCGCAGGGCGCAGGCTCCGCTCTCCCGGACGGCCTGGGCCACGGCGGTGATCTGCGCCTCGCTCTCCACCGAGCAGGGCCCGGCGATGACGGCCAGCTTCTTCCCGCCGATCAGCGCCCCGCCGCCCAGGTCGATGACGCTGTCGTCCGGGTGGAACTTGCGGTTGGCCTTCTTGTAGGGCTCGGTGACCCGCATGACCTTCTCCACGCCGGGCAGCTGCTCCAGCAGCTCCTGGTCGATGCCCGCGGCGTTGCCCTCGGCCCCCAGCACGGTGGTCTCGGAGCCCTTGGAGATGTTGACCTGCACGCCCCCCGCCTTCATGGCCTGGATGGCCTCCTGGAGCTGCTCGGGGGTGAAGTTGGGTTTCATGATAACGACCATAAAAACGTCCTTCCTTTCTCTGGATAAAAAACCGCGGCCGCCCCACTGGGCTGCCGCGGTTTCAAGTTCCTTCTCTCCCCCGCGTTCCGGTGCGGGGGGACGGGACTTCCATGCTGACAGGCCGGTTATGGGCAGGCAAAGGGACCGCTCATAAAATAGCGGTAATAGCCGTATCCATAACCGTACATCCGGCGCATGGCAAGATCCCTCCTGGTTTGATTCTGCTCAAACTTTAGCACTTTTCGCCATTAAAGTCAAGCCCCAATTTTCGATTATTTCCGGGGCTCCTGGAACACGCCGGTGGAGAGGTAGCGCTCCCCGGTGTCGGGCAGGACGACGACGATCTTCTTGCCCTGGTACTCCGGCCGGCGGGAGAGCGCCTGCGCCGCGGCGGCCGCCGCGCCCGAGGAGATGCCCACCAAAAGGCCCTCCTTCCGGGCCAGGGCGCGCACCATGGCCATGGCGTCCTCCCCCTTGACGGTGAGGACCTCGTCCACCACGCCGGTGTCCAGCACGCCGGGGACAAAACCCGCGCCGATGCCCTGGATCTTGTGGGGACCGGCCTTTCCGCCCGACAGGACGGGGGACTCGGCGGGCTCCACCGCCACCACCTTCACGGCGGGATTCTTCTCCTTCAGGTAGCGGCCCGCGCCGGTGATGGTGCCGCCGGAGCCCACCCCGGCCACCAGGACCTCCACGGTGCCGTCGGTGTCGGCCCAGATCTCGGGACCGGTGGTCTCATAGTGGGCCCGGGCATTGGCCGGGTTGTTGAACTGGTCGGGCATCCAGGCGCCGGGGATCTCCTCCAGCAGCTCCTTGGCCCGGGCGATGGCGCCCCCCATTCCCTTGGCCCCCTCGGTGAGGACCAGCTCGGCTCCCAGGGCGGAGAGCAGGCTGCGCCGCTCCTGGCTCATGGTCTCGGGCATGGTGAGGATCACCCGGTAGCCACGCACCGCGGCCACGTAGCTCAGGCCCACGCCGGTGTTGCCGCTGGTGGGCTCCACAATGACGCCCCCCGGCTGGAGCAGGCCCTTCTCCTCCGCGTCCCGGATCATATACCAGGCCGCCCGGTCCTTGGCGGACGAGAGCGGATTGAAGCACTCCAGCTTGGCCAGGATACCGCAGCCGGGGGCCACGCGCTCCAGGCGCAGCAGCGGGGTTGCGCCGATCAGATCGGTCAGCTGTTGGGCGATGTTCATAAGAAGGACCTCCTCGGTTGAAAGTTGGGTCCAGTATACCATCATTTCCCTAGTATTTCAATAGGTATTTCAAGTAATTTTTTCCCAATACAAAAACCCCGGCAGCAGAGCAAATGCTCCGCTGCCGGGGTGAAGGGTCAATGCCTGTATGTCTGAGCTTTAAAACACGGGGACCACCGCGCCGCCGTAGGTCTCCTCCATGAAGGTCTTGACCTCGTCGCTGCACAGGGCCTGGGCCAGCGCCTGGATGGCGGGAGAGTTCTCGTTGCCCTCCTTGACGGCCAGCACGTTCACATAGGCGGTGGCGGCCTCGCCGTCGGCGGCCTCCACGGCCAGGGCGTCGGCCACCTTCAGGCCCGCGTCAATGGCGTAGTTGCCGTTGATGACGGCCAGGTCCACGTCGGCCAGACGGCTGGGCAGCTGGCTGGCCTCCAGCTCCACGATCTCCAGGTTCTTGGGGTTCTCGGCGATGTCGGCCTTGGTGGCGGTGAGGCCGGCGTCCTCCTTCAGGGTGATGAGCCCCTCCTGCTCCAGCAGCAGCAGGGCGCGGCCCTCGTTGGTGGCGTCGTTGGGCACGGCGATCTGGGCTCCGTCGGCCAGGGCGTCCAGAGAGTCGGTCTTGCCGGCGTACAGGCCGAAGGGCTCATAGTGGACCTCGGCCGCGCTCACCAGATGGGTGCCGTCGCTCTCGTTGAAGTCGTTCATGTAGGTGATGTGCTGGAAGTAGTTGGCGTCCAGCTCCCCGCTCTCCACGGCGGTGTTGGGGACGATGTAGTCGTTGAACTCCACGATCTCCAGGGTGACGCCCTGCTCGGCCAGGATGTCCTTCACCACCTCCAGGATCTCAGCGTGGGGGGCGGGAGAGGCGCCCACCTTGATGGTGGTGCCCTCCAGGGAGGAGGAGGCAGCGGGGGCGGGATCTCCGGAGGGGGCGGCAGAGCCGGCGGGCTGGGAGGAAGTGCCGGAGCAGCCGGCGAGCAGGCCCAGGGTGAGGGCACCGGCCAGGAACACAGAGGCAGTCTTTTTCATGGTTTCATTCTCCTTTTCTGATATGGAATGTGAGCTGCAACCCAAATCAGGGCACAAAAAAACGCCCTTGAATTCAATTCAAGGACGAGAGCTTTCCGCTTCGTGGTACCACCTTGCTTCACCTCTGCCTCACGGCAGAAGCCTTATGGAGTACAGTCATACTCCTGCGCGCTGACGGGCGCACCCGTCGCAGCCTGTGCACCGTCCGGTACAGTCAGCTACGCCGCTCCGAGACCATCTTCACCAAAGCCTTCCGTACCCGTTCCCACCATGCCGGGCTCTCTGTGCCGTATCTCTCTGGCTACTCTTCTCTTCCTCGCGTTTGAGGGGCGTTATTCAGTTCCGCTTGGGTTGCACTTAGTATAGACCCTTGCCCCCATTCCGTCAAGTGGACAGATCAGACAAAAGGTCAGGGTGTGCTCCCGTCTTCTTTGCACACCCTGACCATATGGTTCTCTTATTGGAGACCGGCCTTCTCGGTCTTCTGTGTCTTTCTCTGCTTCTTCCGGTCCTGGCCGCGCACCCGCTTGTCCATGCGCACGGCGGCCCGGGTACCCACCGACTGGAAGATCTGCACCAGGATGACCAGCACCACCACGGAGACCCACAGGATGATGGTCATGCGGCGCTGATAGCCCAGGTTGAGGGCCATGGCGCCCAGTCCGCCGCCGCCGATGGCGCCCGCCATGGCGCCGTAGCTGAGGATGGTGATGAAGGCGGTGGTAAAGCCGGAGATGAGGGAGGGCCGGCTCTCGGGCAGGATCACCTTGGTGATGATCTGGAAGGGCGAGCAGCCCATGGACTCGGCCGCCTCAATGACGCCGCCGTCCACCTCCCGCAGGGAGGACTCCACCAGCCGGGCCACAAAGGGGAAGGCGGCCACGACCAGGGGCACGATGGTGGCCACGGTGCCGATGGAGGTGCCCAGGATGAGCCGGGACAGGGGGATGACCACCACCATCAGGATGAGGAAGGGCACCGAGCGCAGGATGTTGATGACAAAGTTGAGCACCGTCATCACGGGTCTGGGCAGGGGACGCACGCCCCCCGGCTCTCCCACCACGGCGATGACGCCCAGGGGCAGGCCGATGAGGTAGGCGAAGAAGGTGGAGATCACGGTCAGATACATGGTCTCCCAGATGGCGAAGAGGAGCCCGTCCTTGCTCAGCTCCAGCAGGCGGACCACCTCGGGATTTTGCAGCAGATCAGCCATGGTAATCACGCACCTCCTCCATGGTCACATAGGGCTGGCCCTTGATGTAGGCGATGGCCTTGGCGGCCTCGGCCTCGTTCTCGGGCAGGCCGATGAGCATGGTGCCGAAGGCCTGTCCGTTGATGTTCTTGGTGTCGGCGCCCAGGATGTTGACCTTCACGCCGCAGTCGATGGCCAGGGAGGCGATGAGGGGCTCGTAGGAGGAGCCGCCGTTGAAGGCGATGCGCACCACCCGGGCGGTCTTGACCGGGTCCAGAATGACCCCGTCGGGGTAGACCAGCTTCCGGCCGGCCTCGGTCTTGGGGTTGGAGAAGACCTCCTCCACCGTGCCGGTCTCCATGACCTTTCCGTGGTCCAGAATGGCCACGTGGGAGCAGATCTCCTCCACCACCGCCATCTCATGGGTGATGACGATGACCGTGATGCCCAGGCGCTTGTTGATGTCCTGGATCAGGCGCAGGATGCTCCGGGTGGTGGTGGGGTCCAGGGCGGAGGTGGCCTCGTCGCACAGGAGCACCTTGGGGTCGCTGGCCAGAGCACGGGCGATGGCGATGCGCTGCTTCTGTCCGCCGGAGAGCTGCACCGGGTAGGCGTCGGCCTTGTCAGGCAGGCCCACCAGCTCCAGAAGCTCCATGGCCCGCTTCTTGGCCTGGGCGGCGGGCACCCCCGCGATCTCCATGGGGAAGCAGATGTTGCTCAGGCAGGTGCGCTGCATGAGCAGGTTGAACTGCTGAAAAATCATGCTGATGCTCCGCCGCTTCTGCCGCAGGGCCTTGGGGGAAAGGGCGGTCATGTCCTCCCCGTCGATGAGCACATTGCCCTCGGTGGGGCGCTCCAGCAGGTTGATGCACCGCACCAGGGTGGACTTGCCCGCGCCGCTCATGCCGATGATGCCGTAGATGGCCCCGTCGCGGATGGTGATATCCACGTGGTCCAGCGCGGTGAAGGTCCCCTCCTCGGTGGGAAAGATCTTGGTCAGTCCTTTTAATTCGATCACGCTGTGATTCTCCTTTGTAAACCGTCTCAAAGGGATCGCTGGACCGGTCCAACGACCGGTCATACGGAGTTTATTGTATGACAGATCCCCCTCCCTGTCAAGGCGCGGGGGCTATCCCCCAAAACACACCCGCACCGCCCAGGCCGCGGCGGTAAATCCGGCCAGGTCGGCACACAGGGCGGCCGGGACGGCGTACCGGGTCTTGACGATCCCCGCCGCGCCGAAATACACCGCGATGGTATAGAAGGTGGTCTCGGTGGACCCCAGCATGACGGCGGCGGTGCGCCCGATGGTGGAGTCCGGCCCATAGGTGGAGATGAGCTCCGCCCCCACTCCCAGGGCGGCCGAGCCGCTCACCGGGCGGATGAGGAGCAGTCCCACCGTCTCGGGCGGGATGCCCAACCAGCCCAGCACCGGGGCCAGGGCCTGGGCGGCCAGTTCCAGCGCACCCGAGGCCCGCAGCATGTAGACCGCCGTCAGAAGGGCCACCAGCGCCGGGACGATCTTGATGAGCACGCCCAGTCCCTCGGCCGCGCCGGTGATCAGAGCGTCGTAGACGTCCACCTTCCGCACCAGGCCCCACAGGGCCACCCCCAGCAGGAGGAAGGGCACCAGCATGGTCAGCGCCAGTTCCATCCGACTCGCCCCCTTTGGAGCCGTCCGGCCCCCTCCTCCGCCGGCCAGAGCCGCCCCATCACCTTGGCCGCCAGGATGCCCACCGTCACCGAGAGGGCCGAAGCCAGCCACACGGCGGGCAGGATGTCAAAGGGGGCGGCGCACCCGGCCGCAGCGCGCACGCTGGCCACCGTGGTAGGGATGAGCTGGATGGAGGCCGTGTTGCACACCACCAGCATGCACAGGGAGTCGGAGGCCACTCCCGGGGTGCGCCGGCTCATCCGGCGGGCGGCCTGGATGCCCAGGGGGGTGGCCGCGTTGCCCAGTCCCAGCAGATTGGCCGAGACATTGGCCGAGATGCTGTCCATCACCTCCCGGTCCCGGGCAAAGTCCGGATAGAGCCGCTTGAGGAGCGGACGCAGCAGCCGGGAGAGCCCCTGCGACAGCCCCGAACGGCGCATGACCTCCATCACGCCCATCCACAGGCAGAGTACGCCCGCCATGGATAGACATAATTCGACCGCCGCCGCCGCGCCCTCCATGGCGGCCGCCGCCACCTGGGGCCCCCGCCCGGTGAGAAGCCCGCAAAAAACCGCGCATCCGACCATCCCCGACCAGATAACCGACATTCCCATATATTTCTCTTCTTTCCATTTAAAAATATTTGTACTACTATATGCGGGGAAAGCCGGAAAATATGCCTTATTTTTTAAACGTTTGGTTCAAAATATGGACTTTTTTATACTACATTTTTTAAAATACAATTTATTCCAATTTTGCGACATTAGTCGAAACTTTACGATTGAAATTTCCAAAATGGAATTGACATAGCAATACAAAGTGTTATAATAATGTCAGTTTCTAGATAAAGATAGGAAAACATGGAAGCCGCAAGAAAGGACGTATCGCTATGAAATCTACCGGCATTGTCAGAAAGGTCGATGAACTCGGCCGAATCGTACTTCCCATCGAGCTCCGTCGTACTCTGGATATCGCCGAAAAGGACTCTTTGGAGATCTATGTAGATGGAGCCTCCATCGTCCTGAAAAAGTACCAGCCCGCCTGTATTTTCTGCGATGATGCCAAGGATGTCATCAACTTCCGCGGCAAGAACATCTGCCCCAATTGCCTCAAGGAACTCCAGAATAAATAAAGAACCCAACGAAAAACCCCGGCCGTTCCCATGGAACCGCCGGGGCTTTTTGCGCCTCTCCGCCCCGGAGCCGTCCGGTGCGGAGAGGCGTTTATACGTTCTGTATAAATTTGTATGCAATTGGCAGGGTACCTTCACACCCTGTTTTCCCAGAAAATTACTTTCACAGTTTACTCAGTCAGAAAGAGATTTTCCAGTTTTTCCGACCGCCCGGTCGTAGAGCTCATTGCGGGAAAGGCCCAGCTCCTTGGCCGCCTGCCGCACCGCGTCCCGCAGGGAATGCCCCGCATCCCGCAGGTGTGCCACCCGCTCCAGGCCCTGTTCCAGGGTGGGGATGTCCTCTTCCTGTGCACAGGCCCCCTCCAAAACCAGCACGAACTCCCCCTTGGGCGGGTTGTCCCGGTACCACTCCAGGGCCTCCCCCACGGTGGTGCGCCGGACCTCCTCATGGAGCTTGGTCAGCTCCCGGCACAGGCTCAGCCGCCGCTCCCCGCCGAAGTAGGTCTGGAAGTCCTCCAGGGTGGAGAGGAGCTTGTGGGGGGCCTCATAGAAGATCATGGTGCGCATTTCCCCCCGCAGGGACTCCAAATGAGCCCGCCGGTTCTTCTTGTTCATGGCCAAAAAGCCCTCGAAGGTAAAGCGTCCCGTGGGCAGGCCGGACACCGACAGGGCGGTCACCAGGGCGCAGGGACCGGGGATGGCCACCACCTCCACCCCGTTGGCGGCGCACAGGGCCACCAGCTCCTCGCCCGGGTCGCTCACCGCCGGGGTGCCCGCGTCGGTGACCAGGGCGCAGCTCTCCCCGGCCAGCAGCCGCTGGAGCACCGCCTGGCCCCCGGCCTCGGTGTTGTGGCGGTAATAGCTCACCATGGGCTTGCGGATGCCCAGATGGTTGAGGAGCTTGATGGATACCCGGGTATCCTCGGCGGCGATGAAGTCCACCTCTTCCAGCGTGTCCGCCATGCGCCGGGAGATATCCCCCAGGTTGCCGATGGGGGTGGGGACTAAGTATAAAATTCCAGCCATATGCACTTCTCCATTCCCATGTATCATTCGCCTCCCCGGTGCAGCAGGCGCGCCGGGAGGATCTCCAGCCCTGTTTTCGCCCCCTTGACCCCCTCGGCCAGTACCGCGGAGGGCGGGTGGGCGGCGTCGTGCTGGATGAGGCGCAGGCGCTTGGGCTCCAGCCCCGCCCGGCGCAGCTCGGTTAGCACCTCCACCAGGCGCTCGGGCCGGTGGACCAGGGCGAACCGGCCCCGGGGGCGCAGGAGCGCCGCCGCCGCGCGGCACAGCTCCGGGAGGGTGCAGTGCTCCTCCATCCGCTCCCCTCCCCCGCTCTTCCCGCTTCCCAGGGCAAAGTAGGGGGGATTGGAGATCACCAGGTCCCAGCTCCCCGTGGGGAAGCCGCTCTCCCGCAGGTCCCCGGCGCGGATCTCCCCCGCCAGGCCGTTGCGCGCCAGATTGGCCCGGGCGGCCCGGGCGGCCGCCTCCTCCAACTCCACCCCGGCCAGGGTCAGCCCATCGGCCCGGGCGGAGAGCAGCAGCAGGAGCACCCCGCCCCCGCAGCCCAGATCGCACACCCGCCACCCGGGCTTCACTGTGGCAAACTCCCCCAGCTCCAGGCTGTCCCGGCCCAGGGGAAAACACGCGGGGTCCCGGTCATAGCGGTAGGGCCCCAGCTGCTCCATGCGCTCACGCTCTTCCACGCAGCACCTCCGCGAGATGCTTCATCACCCGGCCGGTGATGCCCCAGATGGCCCGGCCCTCCCAGGTGTAGATGGGCACCTCCACCCGGGCCCCCTTCCAGTCATAGCCCTGGGGAAAGCCGATCTGTGCATAGGGGAAGTCCTCCCCCACCTGGGGCACCAGGGGGTAGGAGGGGCACAGGGGCTCCTCCTCCAGAAAATAGGAGAGCGGCACCAGAAAGGTCTCGGCCACCTCGGTCGCCTGGGGCCGCAGGCGGGCCAGCCAGGCGGGGTCGATCCGGCCCAGAATCGGGTGCATCAGAAAACCGCTCTGGTGGAGGACCTTGTCCAGGGGAACCAGGACCTCGATCCCCTCCACGGGGATGCCCAGCTCCTCCCAGGTCTCCCGCAGGGCGCAGGTCTCGGGCTCCTCCCCCGGCTCCATCCGCCCGCCCGGGAAGCAGACCTCCCCCGGCTGGCGGCGCAGGGTGGCCGCCCGTACCTCAAAGAGGACCTGGAGTCCCTCCGGAGTCTCCACCAGCGGGACCAGCACCGCATACTCCCCGGTCACGTCCTGAAACCCGGCGCGCCGGGGGGCCATCCGGGATCGGATCTCTTCCAGGGTCATGGCTCCTCCGCCAGGGCGGCGATGCGCCGGTTGAGGGCCTCGTAGAACCGTCCCACGTGGATGCCGTCCACCATCCGGTGGTTCAGGTCCAGAGCCAGGGAGAGGCGCAGCCGTCCGTCGTGCTGCTTCTCATACCGGCCCCAGGCCACCCGGGGGATGCAGTCGCTGGGGTCGAACCGGCGGTCGTGGGTGACCGAGGTCATGGGGAGCCAGGGCTCACTGCTGAACTCGATGCGCTGGTCGCTGTCCCAGGGTCCCTCATGGTCCACAAAGGAGGTCTGGGCGTAGCTTTTCTCCCGGGCGGCCTGGCAGAAGGCGGCCATGTCATCTCCGGCCTCCAGGTCGGTGATGTGGAAGAGCTCCTCCCCCGGACGCATGTCGGTGAAGCTGGGGACCTGGTGGTCGTGGAGGATGATGGTGCCGTTGCGATCCCGGTAGCGGAAGTTCTCCACCTCATCCATGGACTTGGTCACCAGGAAGATGAGGGAGTAGTAAAAGGACAGGCCGTGCCGCTTGGTGTAGGCCTTCAGCTCGGTGACGTCCACCGGGAAGCTCATGGCGTAGAAGGGCCACTCCTCGCCCTGATAGTGCTCATAAATCTCCCGCCGGGGCCAGTGTTCCAGATCAATGATCTTCATGCTTGGTTTCCTCCTTCGTGGGTCTGACTCTCGTAGAGGCGCAGCCAGCCGCCCTTCAGGGCGTACTGGGGGATGCCCTGTTCCAGGCGCAGGGTGCCGGGGGGCGCTTCCGCCCCGCCGGGGATGACCTCGCCCCGCACCACGGTCAGGGTCTCCTCCCCCAGGCGCAGGAAGCTCCCGTACCCGGCGAAGGCCCGGACGATGCGGTCCACCCGCTCCAGGCTGTCCCAGGGGGTGAAGGTCATCTCCTCCTCCGTGGGCTCCTTCCAGTACTCTCCCTCTCCCTGGGGCACGGCCTTCTCCCACAGCTGGTCAAAGGACTGTACCACCTGGGCGGCCAGCCGGGGGGCCAGGGCGCGGATGGTCTCGGTCATGGTCTCCAGGGTGTCCTGCCCGGTGACGGGAAAGGGTTCCTGGAGCAGGATGTCCCCGGTGTCCAGCCCGGCGGCCACCTTGTGGATGGTCACGCCGCTCTCGTGCAGCCCCCGCAGGATGGTGCAGGGCATGGGCCAGGGGCCCCGCCCCAGGGGGAGCAGGGCCGGGTGGACATTGGCGCAGCGCAGAGGCGTGTCCACCGGGATGCGGTAGATATACCCGGCGGAGAAGAGGGCCTCACAGCCCGCCTCCCAGAGGGCGTTCAGGTCGGCGGAGGTCACCCGGGCGTCGGTCCAGGGGATGCCCCGGGCCTCGGCAAAGCCGGTGACCTGGCGGTTGAATTCGTAGACGTTGTCGGTGGGGTAGGTGAACACCCGCATGACCTCACACCCGGCCGCCTCCAGGGCTTCCAGGCAGGGATAGAGCAGGTCAAACCCCGCATAGGCAATTTTCATGGGTTCCTCCCGTTTCGGATACAAGAAACCGCGTCCATTCGGACGCGGCCAGCGTGTCGAACACGTTCGACACGCTTCTCAAAAATACAGGCATTTTTTCGAGGGGATGCAGGCCGCTGCGCGCACTCGCTAACGCTCGCACACTTGCAGCCTGAGAGGTGTGTTTTCCGACGTACACGCCGCCGGAAAACACTCTTTGACTTGATTCTGCCGTCTGCGGACGGCAGAACTCTGCGAGGCTCTTACCGCATAAGCCGCAGGAATACACGTTATCAACAGACTGACCGCGCCCAAATGGACGCGGTCTCTCTGTGAATGGTCTTTACAGGATCACCAGACCGTATTTTTTCCGCATCTGCTCCAAAAATGCATCCTCCAGCTCCTCGGTGCCGTCCCAGAAGGCCCGGCCCTGGAAGGCACGCAGGGCCCCCTCCAGCAGCTCCGGCACGTCGGTGGTGATGCACAGGGCGTCCTTGACCACATACTGGTTCTCGGCAAAGAGGGCCACGTCGTCCTCCTCCAGGATCTCGATCTTCAGAGCGCCCTGGGGGCAGTTCTCCTCGGCCTCCACGATGTCCTCCATCAGGTCGCTGGTGCACTCGATGGTCTCCCCCACGTCCACGTCGGGGGTGATGAAGCGGGCCTCGGTCTCGCTGGCGCAGGGGATCACGTCGGGGTCGTGCTCCACCGCGGGCAGGGCGGCAAAGTCCACCGCCGCCACGGCCGCCTTCAGCGCGGCGATGTGCTCCGGCGTGGTGCCGCAGCAGCCGCCGAAGATGCGCACCCCCGCCTCGGCCATGGCCTTGGCGTAGGAGGCAAACTCCTCCGGCGGGCAGTCGTAGACCGTGCGGCCATCCTCCATATGGGGCAGGCCCGCGTTGGGCTTGGCGATGAGGGGCACCTGGGCGTAGGGGGTGAGGCGGCGCAGCTGCTCCAGCATCCCGTCCGGGCCGGAGGAGCAGTTCAGGCCGAAGGCGCTCACGCCCATGCCCTGCATCACGATGAGGGCGGCCAGCACGTCGGTGCCCGACAGGGTGCGCCCATTCTCGTCACAGGTGAAGGTGACGAACACCGGCTTATCCGACACGCTCCGGATGGCCAGGACGGCCGCCCGGGCCTCGGGCATGGTCATGGTGGTCTCCACCACGAAGAGGTCCACCCCGGCCAGCTCCAGGGCCAGGGCCTGCTCGGTGTAGACGGCCACCAGCATCTCAAAGGTGTAGTCCCCAAAGGGCTCGATGAATTTTCCGGTGGGGGCCATGTCGCCGCCCACCAGGGCCTTTCCGCCGGCGGCCTGCCGGGAGAGGGCCACCAGGCGGCGGTTGTACTCGTCCACCTTGCCGCTCAGTCCGTGCTCCTCCAGCTTGACGGCGTTTGCCCCGAAGGTGGGCGCCAGGATCACGTTGGACCCCGCCGCCACATACTCCCGCTGGAGCTCCACCAGTACCTCGGGGTGCTCCAGTACCCACTGCTCCGTACAGGCGCCGGCGGGCATCCCGCGCTTCAACAGCTCGCTGCCCGTTGCGCCGTCCAACAAAAGGGGCAGGGATAAGGGAATGTTGTCCATGAAATAAATTCCTCCTCACAGATAGGCGTCTTCCCGCGCCGGGGCGGGAAGGCGATAGGCTGCTTTGATTCGCAGATAAGTATATACAAATCCCCGCTCAAAATCAAGCGCAACCTCTTGGGGGAAGGGTGTCGAAGTGTTTCGACACTCTTCTCAAAAATGCAAGCATTTTTTCGAGGGGGATGCAGGCCGCTGCGTCGCACGCCCCTTTGGGGCGCACGCTTGCGGCCTGAGCAGAGTGTTTTCCGACGTACATGCCGCCGGAAAACACGATTTGACCCTCTTCCGCCGTCTGCGGACGGCGGAACTCTGCGAGGCTCTTGCAGCAAACACCGCAGAAATACACTTTATGGACAGACTAAGGCCGGAGTCCACAGAGGACTCCGGCCGATGAGCGTTATTCCTGGGCGCGCAGGCTGCCCTTGGCGCCGTGATAGATGGGTTTCCACTCCACCCGGCGGACCAGCGCGGCCACCGAGATGGGCACATAAGTAAACATGAAGATGGGGAAGGTGAACAGATAGAGCACCTTCTGGGCGGGCGCCACCTGGATCTTCTTCCACTCCGTGGCCGTGGTCACCACGCCGAAGAGGAACAGGCCCAGGTAGAAGTTGACCACCGCCATACCCAGGAAGCCCATCGTCTCGTCGATGACCAGCTTCGCCATATAGGTGGTCTCATTCAGGCAGGCCACCAGAACGATGGCGTTGAAGACGATGCCCAGCAGGGTCAGCAGCATGCCGGGGGCCACCGTCATGAGCATGTCATAGCAGGAGAAGCCCCGGCGTCTGCCCTTGAAGCAGTTCTTCAGCAGGCCCAGGCCGTACTTGAAGTCCACCTGGTAAAATCCCTTGGACCAGCGCAGACGCTGATCCCAGGACTGCTTGAAGGTGACGGGCTGCTCGTCATAGATGACGGCGTCCTCACAGTAGCCGATGCGCTTGCCCTGGATGGCGCAGTTGACCGAGAACTCGATGTCCTCCGTCAGCAGGTGGAAGGGCCAGCCGCCGTTCTCCTCCACCAGCCGGGCGGAGACCAGGAAGCCGGTGCCCGACACGTGGCAGTTGGTGCCCAGCGCCATACGGGGACCGCTGAGGAAGCGGGCCTCCCGCAGGAACCACAGGCCGTAGCCCGCGGAGATCCAGTTGTCTCCGAAATTCTTGGAGTTGCGGTAGCTGGTCAGGGCGTCGTACTTGCCCGAGTCAAAGGTCCGGTTCATGGCGGGGACGAAATTGGGGTCCACGTGGTTGTCGGCGTCAAAGACGAAGAAGCCCTCGTACCCGGTGCGCCCCTCCGCCTTCAGGCGGTGGAACAGGTAGTCCATGGCGTAGCCCTTGCCCACCTGGACCTTGTTGAAGCGCTCGTAGACGATGGCGCCCGCCTTCCGGGAGACGGCGGCGGTGTCGTCGGTGCAGTTGTCGGCCACCACGTACACGTCCAGCAGCTCGGCCGGGTAGTTCTGTCTCTTGAGATCTTGAATCAGATCTGCTATGACATTGGACTCGTTGCGGGCACAGATGACTGCCGCGTACCGGTGCTGCCGCACCTCCTGCTCCAGTGCGCGCCGCTTGCGGCGGGTCAGGCCGATCACCAGGTACACCAGCTGATAGAAATAGGCCAGCGTCAGAATCACCGCCAGCAGCAAATTGAAATCTCTGACAAATGAAAGCATATCCATTCCTCATATCCGTGGGATCGGAGATCCCGTTTCCTACAATCACTTCTTCGGGGTGTTATAATAGCACCTTCTGAAAATATTACAAGTGTTTTACCCACTAATTAATAAATTGTTAAGAAACTTTTTTTATTTCATTCATACAAAAGGCCCGAATTGCATTTTAATTTCTTCGGTTTTCGTTACTTTCTACCCAGTTTTCCCGCCGAAAAAATGCACCCTCTTTTGTAAAAAAGAGGGTGCATTTCACACTTTTGTAACATTTCCCCGGGGGGATTACATCTTCTCGGGGGCGCTGACGCCGATCAGGTTCAGGCAGTTGGCGATGACCAGGCGCACCGTGTCGGCCAGCTTGAGCCGGGCGGAGAGCACCTCGGGGGCCTCGCCGCGGATGTAGCAGGCGTTGTAGAACCGGTGGAAGTCGCCGGCCAGGGAGAGCAGATAGCGGTTGATGCGGCTGGGATCGTAGTCCCGCACCGCCAGGTGAATCTCCTCGGGCAGCTGGGCCAGGTTCTTGATGAGGGCCTTCTCCTCGGCAGTGGCGAAGACGGCGGCGTCCACCGCGGCGGCGGCGGGCACGCAGGAGCCCTCCTCGGCCAGACGGGCCACCAGGGAGCAGATGCGGGCGTGGGCGTACTGGACATAGTACACCGGGTTCTCGCTGTCCTCCCGGACGGCCAGGTCCAGGTCGAAGTCCACCGGGCTGGTGGAGGAGCGGGAGTTGAAGAAGTAGCGGGCGGCATCCACGCTCACCTCGTCCAGCAGGTCGTGCAGGGCGATGGCCTTGCCCGAGCGCTTGGACATCCGGACGGGCTTGCCGTCCTGGAGGAGGTTGACCAGCTGCATGAGCACCACCACCAGGCGGTGGGAGCCGTCCAGGCCCAGGCCGTCCAGGGCGGCCTGGAGGCGGGCCACATGGCCGTGGTGGTCGGCGCCCCAGATGTTCACCGCCACGTCGAACTTGCGCTCCTCCAGCTTGTTGCGGTGGTAGGCGATGTCAGCGGCGAAGTAGGTGTAGAAGCCGTTGGCCCGGCGGAGCACGTCGTCCTTCAGGTCCAGCTTGTCCACCTGCTCCTGGGTCTTGCCCTCGGCCAGGAACTTCTTCTTGAGCAGTTCCGTGGTGTTGAGCCAGAGGGCCCCGTCCTTCTCATAGGTCCAGCCGTTGTCGGCCAGCATCTGCACGGTCTGGGCCACATAGCCGCTGTTGTGGAGAGTGGACTCAAAGAACCACTCGTCGTACTCGATCTGATAGCGGGACAGGTCGCTCTTCATCTTGGGGATGTTGACCGACAGGCCGTACTGGCTCATGGGCTCCAGCCACTGGGCCTCGTCGGCGTCCTTGAAGGCGTCCCCGTGCTGCTCATAGAAGCCCTGGGCCAGCTCCTTGATGTCGTCCCCGTGATAGCCGTTCTCGGGGAAGGGGAAGCCCTCCTCCCCCAGGAGGATCTGCATGTAGCGGGCGTGGATGGACTCGGCGAACTTGTGGATCTGGTTGCCCGCGTCGTTCACATAGAACTCCTTCCAGGTGTCAAAGCCCGCGCGCTTGAGGACGTTGGCCAGGGAGTCACCCAGCACGCCGCCCCGGGCGTTGCCCATGTGCATGGGACCGGTGGGGTTGGCGGAGACGAACTCCACCATGACCTTCTTGCCCCGGCCCTCGTCGCTCTTGCCGTACTCCATGCCCTCGGCCTCGATGTCGGAGAGCACGTCGCCGTACCACTTGGAGCCCATGAAGAAGTTCAGGAAGCCGGGGCCGGCGATCTCGGCCCGCTCAAAATAGCTCCCCTCCAGGTCCAGATGGTCCACGATGGCCTGGGCGATGGCCCGGGGGGCCATGTGCATGGCCTTGGCTCCCGCCATGGCAAAGGAGGAGGCGTAGTCGCCGTTCTTCACATCCTTGGGGATCTCCACGGTGGCCTTTACTTCCACCCCGGCGGGCAGGATGCCCTGGGCGGCGGCCTTCTCATAGGCCGCCTGGGTCAGTGCGGACACCTGTTCCCGGGCCGCTTGAATCATATTGGACATAGCTTATTCCCTCTCATCTGTATCAAATTCAATGGATCGACGGTGATCCCCACCGCCCGGCCTCACCGCCGGGCCTGGCGGATCTGGATATCAAAGGTATTGCGCCCGGCCAGGGCGTGGTCCAGCTCAATGTCATAGACGATGCGGATCTGGCCCCCCTGCTCATCCAGGGCGGCGGAGAGCTCCCGGGTGTTGACCCCCATGGCCAGCGCGCCGTACGGGGTGTCATACATGGACAGATGCCGCCGTCCCAGCTCAAAGACCATCTCGGAGTTCACGCCCCCCAGGCGCATCAGGGTGATGCGCTCGGGCTCGATCTGGAAGGTGGTCAGGGTCCCCTCCAGCCCGGTGACCTCGCTCTCCTGGTAGCTGAGGGTAAAATGTCCCTCGTCCTCCCGCTCCAGCCGGCCCTCGGTCACCAGCTCGATGACGTCGTCCTCCTGCTGCTCGTAGGACTGGGTTCCCTTGATGGAAATGATCACGTTGTTCTCGCTCATGGTCGGCCCTTCTCTTCTCAAAATGATCCGGGGCGGCTGCCCACGGCATGTCGCACTATTATACTATGGATAAAACCGACCTGTAAAGCCCCGAACCGGGTCAAAACTGCCCAATATCCACCTGTGCTACCTCTCCGGTCACATCCTGACGGAGAAAAATGGAGGCCAGCCGGGCGAAGTCCTCCACGCTGTCGCTGACAAAATAGCGGCTGCTCCCCTGCTCCCGCTGGGCCAGGGCGTCCTGGGCCTCCAGCTTGCGGGCCACCTCCCGGGCCCCCTCGGCTCCGGCGTTGATGAGCCTCACGTCCGGCCCCATATAGGCGGAGATGACCTCCTCCAGCAGGGGGTAGTGGGTGCAGCCCAGCACCAGGGTATCCACCCCGGCCTCCTTCATGGGGGACAGGTACTCCTCCACCACGGTCTCGATGACGATATCCCCCCGGTGGAAGCGCCCGTTTTCCACCAGCGGCACAAAGAGGGGGCATGCCTTGGACAGGATGCGCGCCCCCGGGTGGAGGGCGGAGATGTACCGCTCATAGGCCCCGCTGCGAATGGTGGCCTGGGTGCCGATGAGTCCGATGGCATCGCTCCGGGTGGCCCGGGCGGCGGCCCGGGCGGCGGGCTCCACCACACCCATGACGGGGATGGGATTCTCGGCGGCCAGCAGGTCCAGCGCGGTGGTGGACACGGTGCCGCAGGCGATGACGATGGCCTTGAGGTCAAAGGTGCGCAGGAAGGCCACATCCTGCCGCGCGTATTTGCGAATGGTCTCCTTGGAGCGGCTGCCGTAGGGCACCCGCCCGGTGTCTCCGAAATAGACGATATCCTCCCCGGGCAGCAGGCGCATCAGCTCCCGCACCGTGGTCAGGCCGCCCAGGCCCGAATCGAATACCCCAATGGGCTTCTGGTCCAAAACAGATCCCTCCCGGCCGCACACGGCCAACGGTATTTCGCCGGCCCGCCAGATGCGGCGGACCGGCGAGGTCATACTTTTTCTCTAATATCATATGCGAAAGGACCGGCCCTGACAAGTCTTTTTTTCATTTGTGTGAATTCCTGTCCCACCCGTTTGACAACCATCGCAAAAGCACTATAATATAATGACAAGAGCGGGTGCTCTCCCGCTCCACCACCGCACAGCGAGGAGGTTACTGACATGAAGCTGGAACTGACGACCAAGCAATTCCGCCGTCTGTTGGATATGGCCTATATCGGCAACTGGATCCTCAACTCTACCCGGGGCGACGACCGCTTCAAAGACTATGACGACGTGGAGAGCCTGCTCTTTGCCAAAGCCCGGGAAGAGGGAATGGGCATCCTGGCCGAGGACTGGAAGGGCGAAGTGGTCCCCTCCCGCGCCTTTGCCGAGGGCGGCATTCACGAGGCCATCATGGAATATGAAAACAACGTCTTTTTCGACATCCTGGCCGAGGATCTGGCCCGCCGGGATATGGACGACGTACCCATTGACGAGTCCAACTATGAGGAGCTCAACCGCCGGATTGACGCCTATATCGCCGAATTCGACCAGCACGGCACCGACAACATCCTGGTGGACAGCGACACGCTGCCCTGAGCGTGTCGAACTGGTTCGACACGCTTCTCAAAAACGCAGCGCGTTTTTGAGAAGGGATGCAGGCCGCCGCGCGCATGGCCAGAGGGCCACACACTTGCGGCCTGAGAAGTGTGTTTTCCGACGTACATGCCGCCGGAAAACACGCTCTCACTTCATTCCGCCGTCTGCGGACGGCGGAACTCTGCGAGGCTCTTACGACCAAACGCCGCAGAAATTTACGCCATCAACAAACTGAGCGGACGGAATCTTTCGATTCCGTCCGCTCTCTTTTCTTATCTGGATTGTTTCCATTACAGTCCCTGCACGAAGCTCATGGGCACATAGGTCACGCCGTTCTGGGTGTAGGGGGCGGCGGAGAGCTCCACCTCCTGGCCATTCTTGACGGCCGTAGCGCTGCCCGCCTTGAGGGAGATCTTGTCGCTGCCCTTGGTCAGGGTGATGGCGCCGTCGGCGGCATTCCAGCCCACGGTATAGCCCTTGAACTGGGCGGCCTCCCGCAGGGCGGTGGTGGCCTCAAAGGTGACCGGGGTCTTGCCGCTGCTCAGGCCGTTGTTGTGGGTCACCACGGTGAGGAGCTCGGCATACAGGTGCTCGGCGTTGGCCATCTGCTCCTCCACCATCTCCTCGGCCAGCGCGGTCACATAGGCGTCGCCCTTGGCCTCGTCCTGGGCGTAGAGGGTCTTGGCCTGCTCGCCCGCCTGCTCCATCTCGGCCTGCATCATGGCCTCCTGGAGCGTCCAGTAGTCCTCCACGCCCTGGGTGTAGAGGGTCCGGTCGGTATCCGCCAGGCCGCAGATCTGCTTGAAGGTCCAGTAGACGGAGTTGTCGGTGTAGATGGCGCTGTCGGTCTTCCAGGCGTCGGCGGTATCGGTGATGCCGCTCAGCTCAGGCAGGAACACGGAGTGCTCCGCGCCGCCGGGGGCCACCCAGGTCACCGCCGCACTCTGGGTGGGATAGTCGTCGTGGATCTGCACGATGTGGGTCTCGGGAGTGGTGGAGACGGCGATGGCCCGCATGCCCTCGTTGCCGGGCAGGTCGGCGTCATACTCGGTGCCCTCGTACCGGTTCCGGTAGATGCCCATGACGTCGTCCAGCGTCACCTTCTCGTCGGGGGTGTAGAAGAGATCATAGAAGGTATCGCTGTCGTACGCTCCCACGCTGGAGGGGGCCAGGACCTTGTGGCCGATCCAGGTCCGCATGTTGTTGCCGTCGCTCCGGGTCTCGTCGGTGATGGACTTGGCCAGATGATACTTGCCGTCCTCCTTCACCGCCAGGCCCAGCTCGTCGATGGTGGAGAAGAGCTCATCCGAGAAGATGTAGCCCTCAGTGGCCGCCGGGTCCACCAGGCCGATCATGAACTGGTTGCCGTAGACCGCCACCGCATCGGCGGGCATCTTCATAGCGGCATACTGGTGGCCGCCGTAGATCTCCACGATCCAGGCCTCGTTCTGGTCGGCGATCATGACGATGTTGCCCTCAGCGGAGCCGTACTCGTCCACGATCTTCAGCAGGTTCTCCACGCCCTCCTTGGCGGTGGCGGAGCAGCAGGCCACCGCCGCGGGGAGGACGGCCTCCCGCAGGCCATTCTCCACATAGGGATCGGCCTCTTTCCACGCCGCGCAGGGGGAGGCGGAAACCGTACCGGTGACCGACACGCCCATCTCATTGCTGCACACCGCGGGATACACGCCGTCCCCGGCGGTGGAATAGTCGCTCATCATGGTGTACTGATAGGTGGTGGCGGGCAGAGGCATCTGGAAGCCGTTGATATCCTCCAGCACCCGGCCGGGCTGGTTCTCCACATGGGGGACCACCTTGTGGACCTTCTGATAATCCGAGGGGCTGATGTCCTCGCTGCGGGCAATGATGGTGGTGCCGTCGGCGCTGGCCTCTTTGCCGACATACAGGCCCGTGCAGGCCAGGGCGCTCACATTGCTCAGAGCTACGGTAGCCGCCAGGGCGGCGCTGAATACTTTTGCAGTCTTTTTCATGATCAGTTCCCTCTCTCAAATTCGCTTTGATGAATAAATTCTGAATGAGCTTGGATTTATTTTTGAATTTATTCACTTTATTCTTGATTTCGTGAATATTATTTCATATCTATCCCGATTTGTCAAGCCCCAACGTAAATATTTTTGCATAAAAAACCGCCACCCATTTTGGTGGCGGTTGTCTGCTTTTTGAAACCGGGCTTAGATCAGGTCCAGCTCCTCCAGCCAGGTCCACAGGGGGATGACCTCATCCTTCTCTCCGGGGGCGGTGGGGATGGCGGCCTGGGTGGGAACGGAATCCACCTTCCAGGCGCCATCCACCCGGCCCAGATAGCGCCCCGCCAGGGCCAGCGTGCCCTCGGCGTTCTGTCCGTCCCGCCGGGCGGTCAAGGTGAACTCCACCGGATTGGTCCCCTCCGCCCGGATGCGCAGGTCCAGCGCGGCGGAGGTCAGCTTTTCCCCGCTGCACTCGGCCCGCAGGGAGAAGGACACATCGGGCGCGCTTCCCAGCGCGGAGAGGGTATCCAGCAGGGAGCCCTCCTCCAGCAGGCCCAGCTCTCCGGCCCGCTTCCCAATCGTAAGGGTGGTCTGCTCCAGGGTGTAGACGGTGCGCTCCCCGCTGCGGGTGACCCGGAAGTTCTCATCCCCCAGGAGGGCCTGGAGCCACAGGCTGCTCTCCTGCAAGGCGGCCGCACCATAGCCGTAGCTGTACAGTCCGTCGCTCTGGTAGAACGTGGTCAGCAGCGTTCCGATCGTGAGGGGCTCCCCCGCAACATCGGGCAGGGGGTCCCCCTCCAGGGCCACCCAGGTATCCTGATAGGCCTCGGGCAGGCTGCTGCGGAAGTAGAGGTTCCCCTCATCGGCGTCCATGCGCACCTCCAGCCGGGCGCCGTTCAGCTGCTGGAGCAGATCGGCCGCCTGGTCCGGCAGCTGGGAAAAGAGGGTCTCCTCCATGCCGCCGGCGTCCAGATCCAGGGTGATGGAGGCGTCCATGGCCCGTCCGTCTCCCCGGTAGAGCCCCTCTCCCGTCAGGGCAAGGGAGGCGGTGTCGTGCTTCTTCTCCCCGTAGAGGGTCCCCGAGAGCTGGAAGGAGGTTTCGCTCTCATACACCGTGTCCGCCTCATAGGCGGAGGCGGCCGCCAGCAGGGCGTTGAGGTGGGTGAAGTGGCTGTCCACCTCTTCCCGCAGGCTCTCCCAGTCGGTCAGATAGACCAGGCTCAGGTAGTCGTCCCACTCCACCTCCAGGCCCAGGGTCCGGGCGGCGGCGCGCACGGGAAGGTAGACCCGCCCGTCCTCTATGTAGGGCTCCCCTACCTCTTCCTCCAGCAGCTTCTCCCCCTGGTTCCAGCGCAGGACGGTATCCCCGGCGGCCAGGGTGACGGTGGTCCCGTCCTCCCACGCGGCGGTGAGGGTCCCCTTTTCATAGGAGACCTCTGCCCCCGCCGCCTCATAGAATCCCCGGAAGGGGACCAGCGTGCGTCCGCTCACTGCCCGGGGCGCGCAGGAGCCAAAGTCCATCCAGGTCCCGTTCCAGTTGACGTTGATCCCGTCCGGGTAGGGCAGCCCCAGCTCTTCCCGCAGCTCATCCAAATAGGAATCCTCGTCCCCCCACAGGGACTCCCCGTAATAGTCGGTGTACCAGCCGTTCAGGTCGGTGTCATACTGGTCCACCAGCGCCCAGGCGTGGCTCTCATAGGCGCCCCAGTAGCTCCACCACGCATCCTCGCTCCAGCCGGCGGCCTCCCGGCGCTGCTCCTCCGTCCAGGTGTTCCAGGGGCCGTACGCATCAAAAAGCGCCTGACCATCCGCGCCCCCCTGGGCCTCGATCACCACCACGCCGGTCCCGCCCAGGGCATCCGTTACATCGGGCACGGCCACGGCGGCCGCCTGGGCGGGGACCATCCCCAGCAGCACAGCGGCGCTCAGACAAAGACTCAGCCTTCGTTTCATGGTACTTCCCTTCCTTTCTCTATTCCGTCTGTGTTCCGGGGAGGGGCTCCTCCAAAAAGAGCCGCCGTGCTCCCTCCGCGCTGCGCAGCCGCCCGGCTGCCTTCCGCTGTTGGTTCCCCAGGGCCGAGATGAGGCCCCCCAGATTGGAGAGGGCCTGCGTGGTCCCCGCCTGGGCCTCCTTGATGCGGCTCTGCACATACCAGTCGGCGAACAGGCCGTCCATCCAGTAGTCGGCAAAGACCGCAAAGGAGCTCAGCTCCACCTGGGGCACATGGACCGCCTTCTGGAGCGCGGTCATCTGGCTGCGCAGCCGCTCCAGGGCATATCGGGCCGACTGGGCGGCGTGCTGGGCGTCATCCAGGTGGTCGTGCTTGGCCATGGTGCTCAGCAGTCCGCCCCCCAGCAGGTCCACCGTGCCCCAATTGCGGGCGTGGTCCAGGCTGCCGCTCATCCGGCGGATGGATGCCCGGGCCGACTGGGCGGCCGAGAGGGCCCGGCTCAGCTCCCGCTCCAGGTTGTACAGGGCGTTGCGCTCCCGCTCCAGGGTGCGCAGCCGCTCCCCCAATTCCCCCGGGTCCTCCCGCAGAAGGTCGGCCTTTTCCCTCAAAAGTTCCTCATAGCGCCGCTCCAGCCGCGTCCGCTCTTCCGCGGGACCGGCCAGGCGCTCCATCTCTTCCCGGGCCTCCTCCTGGACCCGCCGCTTCTCCTCGTAGTTCGCCCGCTCCCGCTCCAGGAGGGTACGGCACTCCGCCCGGGCCTCCCGCCCCTGCCGGGTCAGGCGGGCGTGCAGGCCGGAGGGCCCCCAGCCCTCCAGCTCCTCCAGCTGACCGGAGAGCAGCAGGACATAGTCCCAGGCCCGTCTGCTCTCCTGCTCCAGGGCCTCATGGCGGCTTCGGGCCTCCTTCCAGGCGTCCTCCGCCCCCTGGGCCGCAGCGATCCCGGCCCGGGTGTCCGCCAGCTGCTGTTCCAGCTCCTGCCAGGTCTTTCCCATGGTCCCCCCTCCTTCCGTCCGGCGGGCCGCGCCCTCCTCTGTTCTCTTTCAGTATACGCCAGTCGACAACATCTGTCCATATCCACCCACTGGACGGACCGCTCTTTTTGGAGTAAAATGGGAGGTATCTCTTGACAAAGGAGTCTCTTATGGATACCATCACCTCTCTTTTGGCCCGGGAGCTGGGCCGGGATGAGGGCCACGTGGCCAACGTGGTCCAGCTCATCGACGAGGGAAACACCATCCCCTTCATCGCCCGCTACCGCAAGGAGCTCCACGGGGCCATGGACGATACCACCCTGCGCACCCTGGCCGACCGGCTCCAGTACCTGCGCAATCTGGACAAGCGCCGGGAGGAGGTCCGCGCCGCCATCGACGGCCAGGGCAAGCTGACCGAGGAGCTCTCGGCCGCCATTGACGCCGCCGCCACCCTGGCCGAGGTGGAGGACCTCTACCGCCCCTATAAGCAGAAGCGGCGCACCCGGGCCACCGCGGCCAAGGAGAAGGGACTGGAGCCTCTGGCCCAGGCCCTGTTCGCCCTGGGCGGGGCCGTGGACCCCCGGGCTCTGGCGGAAGGGTATGTCAACCCGGAGAAGGGCGTGGAGACGGTGGACGACGCCCTCCAGGGGGCCAGCGACATCCTCGCCGAGGTCATCTCGGACGACGCCGCCCTGCGCAAGAGCCTGCGGGACCTGTACCTCCGCCGGGGGACGCTGGTCTCCCGCGCAGCGGAGAAGGAGCCGGAGGACAGCGTCTACCGGCTGTACTACGACTTCCGCGCCCCCGTGGGCAAGGTCCTGGGCCACCAGGTGCTGGCCATCAACCGGGGCGAGCGGGAGGACATCCTGAAGGCCGGGGTGGAGCTGGACGGCGAGACCGCCCGCATCGCGGTGCGCCGGGCGGTGGTGCCCGGCCGGGCGGCCATGGACTTTGTCCGCGCCGCGGCGGACGACGCCTGGGACCGGCTCCTCAAGCCCTCTCTGGAGCGGGAGGTGCGCAATCTCCTCACCGAGCAGGCCAACGAGGGGGCCATCCACAACTTCGGCCTCAACCTCAAGCCCCTGCTCATGCAGCCCCCGGTGAAGGGCAAGGTCACCATGGGTCTGGACCCGGGCTACCGCAACGGCTGCAAGGTGGCCGTGGTGGACGGCACCGGCAAGGTGCTGGACACCGCTGTGGTCTATCCCACCTTCAGCGAGCGGAAGAAGCGGGAGGCCATGGACACCCTCAAAACCCTCATCCGACGGCACGGGGTGGTCCACATCGCCATCGGCAACGGCACCGCCAGCCGGGAGACCGAGCTCATGACCGCCCAGATGCTCCAGGAGCTCCCCGCCGGGCAGGTGCGCTACATGGTGGTCAGCGAGGCGGGGGCCAGCGTCTACTCGGCCTCCCAGCTGGCCGCGGAGGAGTTCCCCGACTATGACGTGAACCTGCGCAGCGCCGTCTCCATCGCCCGGCGGCTCCAGGACCCCCTGGCCGAGCTGGTGAAGATCGACCCCAAGGCCATTGGCGTGGGCCAGTACCAGCACGATATGCCCCAGGCCCGGCTGGACGAGACCCTCCGGGGCGTGGTGGAGGACTGCGTCAACGCCGTGGGGGTGGACGTGAACACCGCGTCGGCCCCCCTTCTCACCCAGGTGGCCGGCCTCAACAGCACCACCGCCCGCAATGTGGTGAAATACCGGGAGGAAAACGGCCCCTTCACCGCCCGGCGGCAGCTGCTCAAGGTGCCCAAGCTGGGCCCCAAGGCCTTTGAACAGTGCGCCGGCTTCCTGCGGGTGCCCGAGAGCCAGAGCGTACTGGACCACACCGGCGTCCATCCCGAGAGCTACGCCGCCGCCCAGAAGCTGCTGGAGCTGTGCGGCTACACCCTCTCCGACGTGGCGGCCGGGACCCTCTCCCAGCTGAACGAGCGGCTGGATGCCTATGGCCGGGAGGAAGCCGCCGCGGCCTGCGGCGTTGGCCTGCCCACCCTGGAGGACCTGGTCAAGGAGCTCCTCAAGCCCGGCCGGGACCCCCGTGACGAGCTCCCGCCCCCCATCCTGCGCACCGACGTGATGGAGCTGAAGGACCTGAAGCCCGGCATGGAGCTCACCGGCACGGTGCGCAACGTCATCGACTTCGGCGCCTTCGTGGACATCGGCGTCCACCAGGACGGCCTGGTCCACATCTCCCAGCTAGGGGTGGACCGCCGGGTCAAGCACCCCTCCGAGGTCCTCTCGGTGGGGGACGTGGTGACCGTCTGGGTCAAGGAGGTGGATGTGGCCAAGAAGCGCATCTCCCTGACCATGCGCCGGCCCAAATAACCGCCCCTTTGATCCCAAACCCGCTATTTCCCCGGAAAGGAGCCTTCCATGATCCTCACCTTTGACGAGACCGGCGCCATCCTGGACGAGCTGGCCGACAGTCTGCCCCCGGATTTTTACCGGGAACTCAACGGCGGCGTCTCCCTCCTGCCCGAGGAACTGCCCGACCCGGCATTTCCCGGGGAAGCCCTCTATATTTTAGGGGAATACTGCCACGACCAGATGGGGCGGTATATCAACCTCTATTACGGTTCCTTCGCCGCTCTGGCCCGGGCGGAGGGCTGGACGCAGGAGGACTGGGAGGAGGAGCTCTATACCACCCTCCTCCACGAGTTCACCCACCACCTGGAGGGTCTGGCCGGGGAAAACGGCCTGGACCGCAAGGACGCCGCCCTTCTGGAGGAGCTGCGCGCCCAACTCTCCTGAATCCTCCAAACACGCACAAAAGCGCCGTGACCAAACCGGTCACGGCGCTTTCCATTTGTATTGAGCGGTTACAGCGCCAGATCCACGCCGAACTGCCGGGCCATATCCCGCAGGCCCTCCCCCACTTCTTCCCGCTCAAAGCCGCCTGCCTTCAGATCGGCGTCGGAGAAGCGGTTCAGGTGGACATAGAAGTCCACCGCGATCTCCAGATAGCGCAGATCGGAGGGGTCTGCCTCCTCATAGAGCAGATCCTCCGCCTCATTGAGGTGGTTTTCCTTGAGCAGCTGATCCAGGGCAAACCACAGGCCGTCCGCCTTGGCGTCGGCCTCCAGTCCGCTGGGGGTGTAGTCGGTCCCGGTCTTGCGCAGGACCAGGTGTGCGATGGTGGTGGCCAGCGCGTCGGTGGAGCGCACCAGATAATCGTCCTTCAGCATCCTTATGCTCCTCTCTTGAAATTATCTTAAAAAGATACTTGACTTTTATTTTCGTATATGGTATCTTACTAAGAGTCAAGAACATTTGTTCTTTCCAGCTATGAAAAAACGCCCCGCCGATTGGCAGGACGCTTTTGGTGGAGGAGGGTGGATTCGAACCACCGAAGCTAACGCAACAGATTTACAGTCTGCCCCCTTTGGCCACTCGGGAACTCCTCCATATGAACTTTTCAGCCCCTCATTAGGACGGTGGAGCTGGTGGACGGACTCGAACCCCCGACCGGTTGATTACAAATCAACTGCTCTACCAACTGAGCTACACCAGCAAATCAGCTCGTCCACAACGATGCTTAGTTTACCAGACGAATCCCGATTTGTCAACAGTCTTTTTCAAATTTTTTAAAATTTTTTTCACACAGGGAAAGGAGGGGGTTTTATGCCCGTCCCCATCCGGCTCGACCCGCTGCGGGACCTGCAGCGCCAGCCCCCCGCGGACTGGTGCCGCCGGTGCGGCGCGGAGCTCTACGGCGAGGAGCGGGAGCTCTGTCCCGCCTGCCGACCCCAAAAGGAGGAATGGATATGGGAGAACCCCGCTACCGCCGGGGCCGGGCCTTTGCGTCCGATATGGCGGTCTACACCCGCACCATCAGCTCGGACAACGGTGCGGAACACCAGCGCCTCAAGCGGAATCTGATCCGGGCCCTTCAGGAGGAGGTCACCCCCCTCCAGCGGAAATACCTGCTTCTCTATTATAGTGAGGGGCTCAATATGCGGGAGATCGCCGACCGCTTCGGCGTGGAGCGCTCCACCGTCTCCCGCACCATCCACCGGGGGGAGGAGCGCCTGCGCCGGTGCCTGCGCTACGGGGCGGCCGCCCTGCTGGCCCGGAGCGGGTGATTGCCCCAGCCCCCGGTCTGTGTTACAATCAGAGGGAACACCGTCTATCTCAGGAATGCACAGGAGGAATCCCCATGTCCTATCAAGCCGTACTCTTTGACTTTGACTTTACCCTGGCCGACGCCTCGGAGGCCATCGTGGCCGGATTTGAGCACGCCTTCCGGCAGATGGGCCATCCCGCCCCCGATCCCGCCGCGGTCCGGCGCACCATCGGCCTGGTGCTGGAGGACGCCTACACCCAGCTCACCGGCCAGGCCGATCCCGAGGCCCGGGCCCGGTTCCGCGCCCTTTTCTCCGAGGTGGCCGTCCCCATGCAGATCAAGGTGACCCGGATGTTCCCCGGCGCCGCCGAGCTGCTGCGCGCCCTGCACGAGGCCCACATCCCCGCCGCCATCGTCAGCACCAAGCGCGCCTCCACCCTGCGGGAGGTGCTGGGCGCGCGGGAGCTGCTCCCCCTGCTGGCCTCCATTACCGGCGGCGAGGACGTCACCCATCACAAGCCCCACCCCGAGGGACTTCTCAACGCCATCGCCGCCCTGGGACTCACCCCCGGTGAGGTCCTCTACTGCGGCGACACCGTCATCGACGCCGAGGCTGCCCAGCGCGCCGGCGCCCCCTTCTGCGCCGTTCTCAACGGCACCACCCCCGCCGATGCCTTCGGCGCCTTCCCCAGCGTCCACATCGCTCCCGACCTGGTGGAGCTGCGGCAGTGGCTGGGGCTCTGATCCCTTCGTCCACAGTGCACAACACAGAGGCCCCGATCCGGCGGGCCTCTGTGTTTTTTTGCCTACGGCGGACATTTCGACGACAAACCACCCAGTTTTGTCTTTCTATCAAGTACACATCCCCCTCTTTCTTTACAAACTCTTTACTGATGTTTGCAGGACTCCTTTACAAAAAATCCGTTATACTGACAGCGTCCTGAAGAAAGGAAACAAAACTTTAGATTGTTTGGATAGGAGATCGAAGAACATGAATAAACTCTTTTCTCTTGCTTTGACCGGTGCTCTCTCCATTGGCCTGCTGGCTGGATGCTCCTCCGGCACTGCCACCACCCCCGCTCCCGACGGCGAGAGCAGCGCCGCTCCTTCCGCTGAGCAGACCACCACCCTCTCCGGTGTGGTGAACACCGACGGCTCCACCTCCATGGAGAGCGTCATGGGCGCTCTGGGCGAGGCCTTCATGGAGCTCAACCCCGACGTGACCGTGGGTTACAGCGGCACCGGCTCCAGCGCCGGCATCACCGCCGCTCTGGACGGCACCGCCGACATCGGTCTGGCCAGCCGTGACCTGAAGGATTCCGAGACCGGCGTCGAGGCCATCACCGTGGCCAAGGACGGCATCGCCATCATCGTCAACCCCCAGAACCCCGTTTCCGACCTGTCCATCGAGCAGATCGCTCAGCTCTTCACCGGTGAGATCACCAACTGGTCCGAGGTGGGCGGCAACGACGGCACCGTGGTGCCCATCGGCCGTGAGGCCGGCTCCGGCACCCGCGACGGCTTCGAGTCCATCACCGGCACCGAGGACGCCTGCAAGTACACCAACGAGCTGACCTCCACCGGCGAGGTGATCGCCAACGTGGCCTCCAACCCCAACGCCATCGGCTATGCCTCCCTCTCCGCTGTGGATGACACCATCAAGGCCATCACCGTGGGCGGCGTGGCTGCCACCGAGGAGACCGTGCTCGACGGTACTTACGCCATCCAGCGTAACTTCAACTTCATCATCAACAGCGACAAGGAGCTGTCTGAGGCGGCCCAGGCCTTCGTGGACTTCGCTACCTCCGCCGATGCCTCCGACCTGATCACCGGTGCCGGCGCCGTGCCTCTGGCCTGATCCATACCCCCGATCCTGATGAACTCCCTCCGTCGGAGTGTCACTGTGGAGCGACCGCGAGGCGGGTGACCCCGCCCCGCGGTCTCCCCGCGCGCGGCACCCGGAGAGAGTTTTTTGAATGTCTTCCGGCCTCCGGCCGGATTTTGAAGAAAGGTGGAACCCATCCAAATGGACGAACATCTCAGCTATGTGCCCGGCGCGGAGCAGACCGCGCCCAAGCCGCAGCATAGAAGCCCCCTGCGCGTCATGGAGTGCGTGATGCATGCTCTCTTCCTCTTGTGCGGCCTCATTGCCATTGCTTTCGTGCTCTTTATCAGCTTCTATCTGATCCTCTCCGGGCTGCCCGCCATCCGCACCATCGGACTGACGGAGTTCCTCTTCGGCCAGACCTGGGCCTCCACCGCCGCAGAGCCGCAGTTCGGCATCCTGCCCTTCATCCTCACCTCCATCTACGGCACCGCAGGGGCCATCCTGCTGGGGGTGCCGGTGGGCTTCCTCACCGCCGTGTTCCTGGCCAAGGTGGCCCCCCGGAAGGTGGCCGCCGTGGTGCGCCCCGCCATCGACCTGCTGGCCGGTATCCCCTCGGTGGTCTACGGCCTGATCGGCATGATGGTGCTGGTCCCCGCGGTGCGGGAGCTCTTCAACCTGCCCGACGGCGCCAGCCTCTTCTGCGCCATCATTGTGCTGGCCATCATGATCCTGCCCTCCATCGTCAGCGTCTCTGAGACCGCGCTCCACGCGGTACCCAAGGAGTACGAAGAGGCCAGCCTGGCCCTGGGCGCCACCGAGATCGAGACCTATTTCCGCGTCTCAGTCCCCGCCGCCAAGAGCGGCATCGCCGCCTCCATCGTCATGGGCATCGGCCGCGCCATCGGCGAGGCCATGGCCGTCATCATGGTGGCCGGCAACGTGGCCAATATGCCCTCCCTCTTCTCCTCGGTCCGCTTCCTCACCACCGCCGTGGCCAGTGAGATGAGCTATGCCGCTGTGGGCTCCCTCCAGCAGCAGGCTCTCTTCTCCATTGCGCTGGTGCTCTTCCTGTTCATCATGCTGATCAATGTGATCCTCAACCTCCTGCTCAAGTGGAAGCGGGAAGCCTGATCCGGTCCCCCGGCTTGGATTTTACGGAAAGGAATGATATACTAAATGGAACTCCAGACTCTTTCCGGCGCCCGGAAGGCCTATGACCGCACACTGCGCTTTCTGCTCTACTTCTCCGCCTTCCTCACCTGTGCGCTGCTGCTGTTCATCATCGGCTATATCTTTATCAAAGGTCTCCCCCATGTGACCTGGGAGCTGCTCTCCACCAAACCCAGCTACATCCGGGATACCATCGGAATTCTGCCCAACATCCTCAACACCGTCTTTATTGTGGCCGTCACCCTCATCATCACCCTGCCCCTAGGCGTGGGTGCGGCGGTCTACCTCACGGAATACGCCCAGAACCGCCGGCTGGTCTCGGCCATCGAGTTTGCCACTGAGACCCTCACAGGCATCCCCTCCATCATCTTCGGTCTGGTGGGCATGCTCTTCTTCTGTAATTTCCTCTCTCTGGGCAAGTCCCTGCTGGCCGGCTCCCTGACCCTGGTCATCGTGACTCTGCCCACCATCATCCGCACCACCCAGGAGTCCCTCAAGACCGTGCCCCAGAGCTACCGGGAGGGCGCGCTGGGCCTGGGCTCGGGCAAGTGGCACATGATCCGCACCCTCGTGCTCCCCTCCTCGGTGGACGGCATCGTCACCGGATGCATCCTGGCGGTGGGCCGCATCGTGGGTGAGTCGGCCGCCCTGCTCTTCACGGCCGGCATGGGCATGACCCTGAACAACTTCTTCACCGCCGACGGTTTTCTCCACAGCTCCGGGGCCAGCCTAACCGTGGCCCTGTACGTCTACGCCAAGGAGCGGGCCGAGTTTGACGTGGCCTTTGGCATCGCCGCCATCCTGATGCTCCTGACCCTGCTGATCAATCTGTCCGCCAAGCTGGTGGGCCGCAAGCTCCGCCACAAATAAGGAGGTCCCCCATGAACGAAACTACCATTCTCTCCGCGGAAAAGCTGAATCTCTACTACGGCGCCGCCCACGCCCTGAAGGATGTGGACATCGCCATTCCCGAGCGGCAGGTCACCGCCCTCATCGGTCCCTCCGGCTGCGGCAAGTCCACCTTCCTCAAGACCCTGGACCGGATGAACGACCTGGTCCCCGGCGTGCGCATCGAGGGAACCGTCTCCTACCGGGGACAGGACATCTACGCCCCGTCCGTGGATGTGACCTGGCTGCGCAAGCAGATCGGCATGGTCTTCCAGAAGCCCAACCCCTTCCCCATGTCCATCTATGACAACATCGCCTACGGTCCCCGTACCCACGGCATCAAGAACAAGAGCCAGCTGGACGACATCGTGGAGCAGTCCCTCCGGGGCGCCGCCATCTGGGACGAGGTGAAGGACCGCCTCAAGAAGTCCGCCCTGGGCCTCTCCGGCGGCCAGCAGCAGCGTATCTGCATCGCTCGCGCCCTGGCGGTGGAGCCCGACGTCCTCCTCATGGACGAGGCCACCTCCGCCCTGGACCCCATCTCCACCTCCAAGATCGAGGACCTGATCTCCGACCTGAAGGACAAGTATACCATCGTCATCGTGACCCACAACATGCAGCAGGCCACCCGCGTCTCGGACAAATGCGCCTTCTTCCTGCTGGGCGAGCTGATCGAGTTCGGCAACACCACCGACCTCTTCTCCATGCCCAAGGACAAGCGCACCGAGGACTACATCACCGGCCGTTTCGGTTAATCCCGCCTATTCCGCTCCCCGCTTTGGGGAGCGTAAGCGTGTCGAAGCGCTTCGACACGCTTCTCAAAAATGCAAGCATTTTTTCGAGGGGATTGCAGGCCGCTGCGTCGCACGCCCCAGAGGGCGCACGCTTGCGGCCTGAGCAGAGTGTTTTCCGACGTACACGCCGCCGGAAAACACGCCTCTGACTTTCTTCCGCCGTCTGCGCACGGCGGAACTCTGCGAGGCTTTACCTCCAAAAGCACAGAAAGCTCCTTTTTCAACTGCGTTCCGCTCCCCGCTTTGGGGAGCGTTTTCCCATGCGGACGCGCCGCGTCCCCATTCTTACTCACAAGGAGGAACCCCACCATGCGTAAAACCTTTGACGCCGAGCTCCAGGAGCTGGGCGCGGAAATGATCGACATGGCCGCCGCCGCCGAGGACGCCATCGACCTGGTCACCACCTCCCTGGCCGCCCCCGACGACCGGCAAGCCAAAGAGGCCATCCATATGACCCAGAGCATGGACCGGATGGAGCGGGACATCGAAAACCGCTGCCTGCGCCTGCTGCTCCAGCAGCAGCCCGTGGCCCGGGACCTGCGCACCATCTCGGCCGCCCTGAAGATGGTCACCGATCTCCAGCGCATCGGCGACCAGTGTGCCAATATCGCCGAGATCTCCCTGTTGCTGGATAAGCGCCAGCCCGTCCCCAGCCACATCCGGGAAATGAGCAGCAAGGCCAGCGGCATGGTCAAGCGTGCCATCTTTGCCTACGTCAACCGGGAGGAGACCGCCGCCCGGGAGGTCATCGGCCTGGACGACGCGGTGGATGAGCTCTTCCAGTCGGTGAAGGGCGATCTGGTGGCCCTCATCCGGGAGGACCGGGAGAACGCCGACCCGGCCATCGACCTCATCATCATCGCCAAATACCTGGAGCGCATCGCCGACCACGCCGTGAACATCGCCCAGTGGGCCATCTACTGCGTCACCGGTACCCTGGTCGAGACCAATTAAACCCGAGGGAGGCTGCCACCCCATGTCCACCAATACCATCGTCGTCGTGGAGGACGACAGCAGCATCCGGGAGATGCTGCGCTACTATTTCCAATCCACCGGCAACGAGGTGCGCACCTATGAGAGCGGCGAGGAGTTCTTTGCCGCCGAGCAGGGCCGCCCCGCTCCCTCCATCTACCTGCTGGACATCATGCTGCCCGGCATGGACGGCCTGGAGATCCTGCGCCGCCTGCGCGCCAGTCTGACCACCGCCGATGTGCCCGTCATCATGCTCACCGCCCGCACCGCCGAGATGGACCGGGTAGCCGGACTGGAGAGCGGCGCGGACGACTATGTGGTCAAGCCCTTCGGCCTGATGGAGCTTCAGGCCCGCATCAAGGCGGTGCTCCGCCGCACCCAGCGGGAATCCCCCGTCCTGCGCTGCGGCGACCTGGAGATCAACACCACCGCCCGCACCGTGCTCCGCGCCGGTGTGCCCGTGGAGCTGACCTATAAGGAATTTGAGCTGCTGCGCCTGCTGGCTGTCCACCGGGGCGCGGTGCTCAGCCGGGACGAGATCCTGCGCACCGTCTGGGATTACGACTTCACCGGCGAGACCCGCACCGTGGATATGCACGTCAAGGCCCTGCGCCAGAAGCTGGGGGACGATGTGATCGCCACCGTCCGCGGCGTGGGCTACAAGCTGAACTAGAGGAGGGCGGAAGATGAAAAAAAAGCTGATTTTTTCCACACTTTTGATTGTACTGGCCGCTCTTCTGGTCTCCAACGCGGCGGGGTGCTGGTTCCTCTATGAGCAGGAGCGGCGGGACTCCACCCAGTCCCTGCGGGAGCTGCTCATCCTCATGGACAGCCAGAGCCAGATCACCAATGCCGACAGCGCCGCCGAGCAGTTCCACCAGGCCGCGCCCGACAAGCGTCTGACCATCATCACCCCCGACGGCACCGTCCTGGTGGACACCAAGGCGGACGCCGATCAGCTGGAGGATCACGCCAACCGCCCCGAGGTCATCACGGCCCTCTCCACCGGCTGGGGCGCTGACGTGCGCTCCTCCGACACGGTGGGCGTGCCCATGCTCTATGTGGCCAAGAAGTTCACCGACGGCATGATCGGCCGGGCCTCCATGCCGCTCTCCTCCATCGAGAGTCTGGTCTGGCAGAGCGTCACCGGCTTTCTCATCGCCTCGGTGGTGGCCCTCCTGCTCTCCCTCCTGCTGGCCCGCCGGATGGCCCAGAAGGTGCTGGAGCCCCTCAACGCCGTGGGCGGCGCCCTGACCGGCGTGCTCTCGGGCGCGTCCACCACCACGCTGGACGCCTTCCGGGGGGACGATGAGCTGCGCCCCATCCTGCGCTACATCGACAAGCTGGTGGAGCGGCTGAGCGGCTCCATCCACAACCTCACCGTGGAGCGGGACAAGGTCAATCTCATCCTGGACTGCATGGACGAGGGCTTCCTCCTCCTGGACGAGGACGGCGGGCTCCTGGCCAGCAACCGGGCCGCCCGGAACCTCTTCGGCGTTCCGGAGGACTCCAGCGACGCGGCCGGGCTCCTGGTACTCACCCGCAGCCGCCGCCTGCGGGAGGCCACCGAGCAGTGCCACCGGCAGAAGAGCCCCGTCATGCTGGACGTGGACGACCTGCCCCTGCCCGGGCGCAGCCTGCGCTTCTTCCTCTCCCCGGTCTCCGGGCGGCAGTATGAGGGGGAGAATGTGGGGACCTCCATCCTCATCTCCGACGTGACCGAGCTCAAGGCCGCCGAGCGCATCCGGGCCGACTTCACCGCCAATGTCTCCCACGAGCTCAAGACCCCTCTCACCTCCATCAAGGGCTTCACCGACATGCTCTCCAGCGGGATGGTGACCTCGGCGGAGGATCAGAAGCGCTTCTCCTCCCTCATCGGGGTGGAGGTGGACCGCCTCATCGCCCTCATCAACGACATCCTCAAGCTCTCCGAGCTGGAGTCCCTCACCATGGAGCAGGGGGAGGAATCCGCCCCCGTCCTGGCCACCGCCCAGGAGGTGCGGGAGCTGCTGGACCTCAAGGCCAAAGAGTCCGACATCACCTTTACCGTGGAGGGCGAGGAGTGTTCCGCCGCCATCTCCGCCCCCCGGCTCAAGGAGGTCATCCTCAACCTGGCGGAAAACGGCCTCAAGTATAACCGCCCCGGCGGACGCCTCACCATCACCGTCACGCCCGGAAGCAACCAGGTGACCCTGCAGGTGGCCGACACCGGACTGGGCATCCCCGCCGAGGATCAGGCCCGGGTCTTTGAGCGGTTCTACCGGGTGGACAAGGGCCGCTGCCGCAAGGACGGCGGCACCGGCCTGGGTCTGGCCATCGTCAAGCACATCGTGGCCCTCTACCACGGCTCCATCGAGCTCAAGAGCCAGGTGGACGTGGGCTCCACCTTCTCCATCACCCTGCCGAAAGCGGTGTGAGCCCCTCTCTCCCGACGGCATAACAAATGCCCGGAGGAAGTCTAAAAAGACTTCCTCCGGGCATTCTTTTTTGTGGTATGGCTATTTCAGGGCCACCCGGAATCCGATGGTGGTGCCCTTCTGGTAGGCCGTGATGCTCCCCCGGTGCTTTTTGGCGATGGACCGGGCGATGGACAGGCCCACGCCAAAGCTGCCGGAAAAGGTCCGGGCCTTGTCCGCCCGGTAAAACCGGTCAAAGAGGCGGTCCAGCTCCAGCGTTCCCACCTCCGCATAGGTGTTCTCCACCGTGAGGACCGGGTGCCGCCGCTGGGAGAGGGTCACCTGGATCCGCCCTCCCGGGTCGCAGTATTTCAGGGCGTTATCCAGCAGGATGGCGGTCAAGCGCCGGATGAGCGCCTCGTCCCCGCAATAGGTCACGCGGGGCTCTAAGGCCGCCGTGAGGGTCTTGTTCCGCTCGGCCGCCAGGCTCTGGAACTCCGAGACGGTATCGGTCACCGCGCCGCTCAGATCAAAGGCGGTGTACTCCAGCGGGGTGTCGCTCTCATCCATCCGGGACAGGGTGACCATCTGGTTGATGAGCAGGCCCATCCGCTCTCCCTCGCTGCGGATGTCGTCCAGCCACTCGTTCTTTCCCACCTCCGATTCCACGATGTCCAGATTGGACAAGATCAGGGTCAGGGGCGTTTTCAGCTCGTGGTTGGCGTCGGTGATGAACTGCTTTTGCTTTTCATAGCTGTCCGCGATGGGGCGCACCGCCCGCTTGGAGATGATGATGGTCAGCCCCAGAATGAGGACGGCGCTCCCCAGCAGGACCAGAAAGGCCGTGAAGAGCAGACGGTTGGTCACGTTCTGATTCATGGCCCCGTTGACGAACACCATGGTGGAGCCCGTGTCGGTCCGGACCACCTTGTAGCGGTAATCCGCGATCCAGCCCCGCTCGGCGCGCTCCTTCACGGCGCGCTTGACATAGTTTTCCACCTCCGACTCCGAGATGGAGGAAATGGAGTCGATGTTGACCCGGTCGATCTCCTGCCGGTCATCCAGCCAGACCGTAAAAAAGCGGGTGCTGAACTGGGTCTCGGCCGTAATGACGTCGGAGTAGGGAAACTGGGAGGGCGGGCGCTTTTCCAGGGGATCAAACTTGGGAAAGACGCCGTCATTGGAGGAAATGGCGTCGGTGAGGGTGTCCATGGTGCGGTTCATCTGCACCCGGCTGAAAATCAGAATCAGCAGGAAGATTCCAAAGAACACCACAAAGATGGAGGCGGCGCTGATGAGAATGAACCGCCGGCGCAGATTCCGGATCATGCCTTGACCTCCAGCACATAGACCGCGTTGCGCACAAAGCGGATCTCCAGCGGGGCCTGGAGGGCGGCGATCTTCTTGCGCAGGTTGGAGATATGTACCCAGACCACGCTGGTGTCCACATTGGTGTCCCACCCCCACAGGTGGGTGATGAACCGCTCGGTGGGCAGGATGGTGTTGGGGGCCTGCATCATCATCTCCAGCAGCTGGAACTCCTTGCCGCTGAGGGACTGCACCCGCTCCTGATACCTCAGCTGATAGGTGGAGCGGTTGAGGGTCACCGGACCCAGGGAGAGCAGGTCGGGCAGATAGGTGTCCTTTCTGCGCAGCATGGCCCGCACCCGGGCCAGCAGCTCCGCGGTGGAAAAGGGCTTGGGCAGATAGTCGTCCGCGCCGGCGTCCAGCCCCTCCACCCGCTGGGATACCTCGGTGCGCGCCGTCAAAAAGAGGGCTGGGGTGGTGACCCCCTCCTTCCGCAGGGTCTGAAGCACCTTCAGACCGTCCAGGCCCGGCATCATGATATCCAGGATCAGCCCGTCATACTCCTGGGACTGCCCGTGGGCCAGCGCGTCCTCTCCGTTGGAGACTCCGTCCACGCAGAACTTGTTGCTCTCGAATATATGCACCAGCGACTTGAGCAGCTTGGGGTCATCCTCTGCTACCAGCAGTCTCATAGGTCCACCTCCCCGTTTTTTCACTCCAGTATAGCACACCTGCCTTAAAATAGCCTAAAGGAGTTTACTCCACAGCGTGTCGAGAAACCTCGACACGCTTCTCAAAAATGCAAGCATTTTTTCGAGAGGGTACAGGCCGCCGCGCGCATGGCCCAAAGGGCCACACACTTGCGGCCTGAGAAATTTACTCCAGTTCAAAGGCGCCTGTGTAGAGGTGATAATATACGCCCTTCTTCTCCAGGAGGCTCTCATGGGTGCCGCGCTCGATGATCCTGCCGTGATCCAGCACCATGATGACGTCGGAATTCATGATGGTGGAAAGACGGTGGGCAATCACGAACACGGTCCTTCCCTCCATCAGGCGGTCCATGCCGCTCTGTACCAGGGCCTCCGTTCGGGTGTCGATGGAGGATGTGGCCTCGTCCAAAATCATGACCGGGGGATCGGTCACAGCCGCCCGGGCGATGGAGATCAGCTGGCGCTGTCCCTGGGACAGGCCGCCGCCATCCCCCTGGAGCACGGTCTGATAGCCGTCCGGGAGCATCATAATGAAATTGTGCGCGTTTGCCAGCTTGGCCGCCTGGATGCACACCTCATCGGAGGCGTCCGGGTTGCCGTATCGCAGATTTTCCATCACCGTTCCGGTAAACAGGTTCACATCCTGTAGCACGATCCCCAGCGAGCGGCGGAGGTCCGCCTTTTTGATCTGGCCGATCTCGATTCCGTCGTAGCAGATCTGGCCCCGGTCGATCTCATAGAATCGGTTGATGAGGTTGGTAATGGTGGTCTTTCCCGCTCCGGTCGCCCCGACGAACGCGATCTTCTGCCCGGGCTGCGCGTATAGGCTGATGTCCTGCAAAACCGGCTTATCGGGCACATAGCCGAAGTCCACATGATCCAGAACGATCCTGCCCTCCAGCTTGGTCAGGGAGGAGCCATCGCGGCCGGGCTGCTTCCAGGCCCAGGTGCCGGTGTGCTCCCGTGTCTCTTCCAGAACCCCGTTCCGTTCCGTGGCATTGACCAGGGTCACACGGCCCAGGTCCTCTTCCGGCTGCTCATCCATCAGGGCAAAGATCCGCGCCGCACCGGCCAGGGCCATGACGACGGAGTTGAACTGGTTGGATATCTGGGAGATGGGGCTGGTAAAGCTGCGGGACAGGGTGAGGAAGGAAGCGATCATGCCCAGCGTCACCGTTTTGACTCCGAATATACTCAGGTTGGTTACGCCGCCAATGGCCATCCAGGCTCCCACCACCGCAACGATCACATATTGCAGGTAGCCCAGGGCGTTCATCATGGGCATCATGGTATTGGCGTATCCGTTGGCGCTGGCAGAGCTGTGCTCCCAGGCCGTATTCTTCTCCCGGAAGATCTCCTTGGCCTGGCGCTCGTGGCAGAATACTTTGACCACCTTCTGCCCGTGGACCATCTCCTCGATGTAGCCGTTCAGATCGCCCAGCGACATCTGCTGCTGGATGAAGTAGTATCCGCTCTTCCCCACGATCCCCTTGATCAGAAACAGGCTCACCGCCACCGCCGCCACCACAATGGCGGTCAGATACACGCTCAGGTAGAGCATGCAGCAAAACACCGCCGCAATGGTGCACACCGAGGAGACCAACTGGGCCAGGGACTGGGCGATCATCTGCCGGAGGGTATCCGTATCATTGGTATAGCGACTCATGATATCCCCGTGGGTATGGGTGTCAAAATAGGATACAGGCAGGTCCTGCATCTTGGCGAACATCTCGTCCCGGATCTGCTTCAGGGTTCCCTGGGCGATGGTCACCATGGTCCGGTTGTAGATCCAGGTGGCCAGGACGCCCACCAGATAGACCACCGCCATCACCCCCAGCGCCTTGAGCAGGGGCCCAAAGACCGGGGAGGTCTGTCCCAGCAGCGGCACGATGTAGCCGTCGATCAGGGTCTGGATGAACACCGAGGAGGCCGCACTGGCCACCGCCGAGAGTATGATACAGACCGTAACCACCGCCATCTGCTTCTGATAGCGCTTCAAATAGGAGAGGATTCGTTTTGCGGTTTTCCAATCCATTCCTTGCTTAAGCATGGCACCCACTTCCTTTCTGCTGGGATTCAAATACTTCCCGATAGATGGCGCTCTCCTTCAGCAGCTCTTCGTGCTTTCCGATGGCGGAGATCTTTCCGTCATCCAGGACGATGATCTGGTCGGCGTGCTGCACGGAGGAGATCCGCTGGGCAATGATGATCTTGGTGGTCTGGGGAGATATTCCGCAAAGGCCTTTTGGATCAACGCGTCTGTCTTGGTGTCCACCGCGCTGGTGGAGTCGTCCAGGATCAGGATCTTGGGATTCTTCAGCAGGGCTCTGGCAATGCACAGGCGCTGCTTCTGTCCGCCGGATACGTTGGTACCGCCCTGCTCGATATGGGTGTCATATCCCTTGGGCATGGCGGAGATGAACTCGTCCGCACAGGCCAGGCGGCAGGCCTCCTGCATCTCCTCCTCGGTGGCGTTCTCATTGCCCCACCGCAGGTTCTCCCGGATGGTCCCGGAGAAGAGCTCATTCTTTTGCAGCACCATGGCCACCGCGTTGCGCAGGGTGTCCAGGTCATAGCGCCGCACATCCACGCCGCCGACCAGCACCGCCCCGGCGCTCACATCATACAGCCGGGGGATCAGCTGTACAAAGGAGCTCTTGGAGGAGCCGGTGCCTCCGATGATCCCCACGGTCTGGCCCGCTTGGATGGTCACGTTTGCCTGGTCAATGACCTTCTTCCCCGCCTTGGAGGCATAGACAAAGTCCACATTCTGATAGCAGATGCTTCCGTCCCGCACCTGGCGGACCGGATCCTTCGGATTCTGGATGTCCGACGTCTCCTGCAGCAGCTCCGAGATACGCTCCGCAGAGGACTGGGCAATGGTCATCATGGCGAACACCATGGAGAGCATCATCAGGCTCATCAGGATCTGGATGGCGTAGCTGAACAGGGCCGTCAGGTCTCCGGTGGTCAGCGTTGTTCCCGCTTGCCACAATGGCCTTCGCGCCCAGCCAGGAGATCAGCAGCATGCTCAGATACAGGCAAAACTGGAGCAGCGGCGTATTGAGCGAGATGAGGCGCTCCGCCTTTGCAAAATCTTGATAGATCCGCTCGGAAACCCGGTCAAACTTCTCGATCTCCTTGCTCTGCTGGTGGAAGGATTTGACCACCCGCACGCCCCGCAGATTCTCCTGCACCACATTGTTGAGCCGGTCGTAATTTTCAAACACCTTCTGAAAGATCGGGTGTACGGTGCGGACGATCAGGATCAGGCCAATGCCCAGCACCGGGATCAGCGCCAGGAACACCAGGGAGATCCCCCGGTTGATCCGGAAAGACACCACCATGGCAAACAGGATCATGAACGGGCCGCGCATGGCCAGCTTAATGAGCATCTGATAGGCGTTTTGTACATTGGTCACGTCTGTGGTCAGTCTTGTGACAATGGACGAGGTGGAGAACTTGTCGATGTTGGAAAAGGAAAAGGTCTGGACATTGTCGTACATGTCCTGCCGGAGGTTGGCCGCAAAGCCGGCCGCCGATCTTGCGGCCGCCAGGGCGGAGCCCATTCCGGTCATGAGCTGAAGCAGGGCAAACACCACCAGCGCCAGACCATACTTCAGCACCAGGTTCATCTCCCCCTGTTCCACGCCCCGGTCGATGAGTTCGGCCATACACAGGGGGATCACAATTTCAAACACCACTTCAAACAGGGTCAGGCCAATGGTGAGCAGGGATGTCTTTTTGTACTCACGCAGGCTTTTCCAACGGGTTTTGATCATATGCTTCTCCTTTCATTTTGTAGCTAGCTACACTTTCGGGTAAAAAAACGCCGCCTGGCGGCGTTTCAGGTGAGGTTATGGTAGATCTGCTCCAGCAGCCGGTGCAGCTCGCTTCTGCTCCGGGCATCCATGCCCTTGACCAGCTTTTCTTCCAGCGAGGCGATATCATGGCGTATCTCCACAAAAGCCGCCTCGGCCCGGGGGGTCAGCGCGGCGATCTTGTTGCGCTTATCCCGCTCATCCACATAGCAGTGCAGATACCCGTTTTTCTCCATGCGGGTGATCAGTCCCACCACGGTAGGATGCGATACGTCCAGAGATTCCTCTATGAATTTCTGTGTGGCGGAACCGCCCGCGGCAAACACACATTCCAGCACCCGCACCTGTGAAAGGGTCAAATTGCGGGCTTTCAGGGAGGAATCTGCATCCACTTTGATCTTCTCTGTGATCTGTTTCAGCAGATACCCAATTTCTTTCTGTTCCAACTGCAATCGCTCACCTCCAAACATGTAGCGCGCTACATATTATAGACAGCAAATGGTCCTCTGTCAAGCCTCTCTTATCCAACATGATCGGAACGGTTGAGAAGAATTTCAAAATATCAGGACAAATTCGTTGCATTTTCGAGGGAAACCGGTCTAATATAAAAACAGACGCAGAGAAAAAACATCCGCCTGAGAGGTCACTTCACGGTATCGAAAGGAAGGTTATGATGAAACGGTTTCTATCGGCACTTTTCGCCCTGGTTCTGAGCGTTTCCCTGATGACTCCCACCTTTGCGGCGGAGCACAAAGCGGGAGATACCTATACCCGTGTTCTGGCCTCCAATGGTGTGGTGACGGTGGGAGTACGCACCACCTACGGCGAGTATAAACACGTGAATGGCGCCATAATCCGAGACGATTCCGATGAATTTGTCTACACATACAATGGCGTGGATTGGTCCGTGGCGGGCCCGGCATCGAGCGATCTCTGGTATGGCTGGTACGACGGCACACAGTTTCTGGTGAGCTACACGTTCAACAGCCCCCAGCCAAAGTATCGCTCCACAGACGGAATCCAGTGGGTTAAGATCCCCTATGAAGCGGGAAAAAACTACCCCGCAATTCCCATCGGACGGGCCGAGCTGTCCGGGTATCAGTTCCTTGCGGATGGCAGCGGGAATGTCTGGGTCGAGAATACCCTTGGCCAGCGGGCCCGGCTGTCCGAGTTTGACGCCCTGGTGCAGAGGGGTTACCTGCCCACACATGTGGTAGCCTACCCGGTCCCCCAGGGCATACAGGTGGTGGCCTATGCAAAATACGACTATACCGCCGATGACTCCCATACCTATTCTGTCCAGGCGCTGGATGATCTGCTTGCAAACGAGCCCCTCCCCCCAAGCGAGCCAGAGCCCCCGGCGGTCTGGAGCGCCGTGCCTGTCCCATTCATCCCCCGTGATCCGATGACGGGCTGCACCATTGCCATCCTGCGGGCTATGACCGAATACATGGGGTACCAGACCACCTATGATCCCGGCGCCACCAGCCCGGCAGCACCCCTGCCATAAGAAAAGAGCGGCACGGAAGATTCCGTGCCGCTTTCATCAAAGGGGCTCTCTCCGATCAGTGATGCCCAAAATATAGTCAATACTGGTCTTGTAGAAACCAGCCAGCTTGATGAGGACCTGTGTGGGAATATCATTTTCTCCGGTTTCATACTTTGAATATCCGGTCTGAGACATCCCCAGAAATTTGGCCACCTGTGTCTGGTTCAGGTCAGCGTCTTCCCTTAAATCGCGCAGTCTGTTCATGGCACTCACCTCGAACAGAGTATGGCATAACCTAAAATAGAGTATTTACTTTTAATCTGTTTCAGGTTAAAATATCCCCGAGGTGAATACTATGCCTGACTACAAAGAAATGTATCTGACCTTGTTTCGCGCCACCGAGCAGGCGATCAACACCCTGATCGCCGCCCAGCAGCAGTGTGAGGAGCTATATATGAACGCACCCCAGGGCGATTTGATTGTCCTTTCCCAAAGTCAGGACACAGAGGAAACCTAAAGCAGCGGCATGGAATCTTCCGTGCCGCTGCTTCTGCTTTCTGAAAAGAGCCAGGAGAGACATCGCTCCATGCTGACCCGTCCGAAAAAATAAGTCGGAGCAAACGATAAAACGCTTGCTCCGACGCTGGCGCAGCGGGAGGGATTCGAACCCTCGTGCGGTTGCCCGCAAACTGATTTCGAGTCAGCCCCGTTATGACCACTTCGATACCGCTGCATATTCGATTTCCCTGCCCGTACAGGCAGATTCCTCCGGACCGCTCTGTCCGGAATCTTTAATAGGATACCCTATTTTTATTTACTTGTCAATATTGCAGAGGAAAGTAAAATAGTCTATAATCAGTCTAATAACGGTTCTGAGGTGTATGATGGAAGTTCATATTCTGGTCTCTGCCTCCTCTTCCGGCGCGGAGAACTACGAGGCCGCAGTCCTTGCCGCCGGAGGAATCCCGCACGCCGCCTACTGCCCCGCCGACCGTACCGAGTATGACGGTCTCCTGCTGTGCGGCGGCGGAGATATCGACCCCTGCCGTTTTGGGCAGGAAAACTGGGCCAGCAGTGAGATCGATCCCCAGCGGGACGCATCGGAGCTGGCGCTGGCCGCCTCCTATCTGGCCGCCGGAAAGCCGGTGCTGGGAATCTGCCGCGGACTCCAGATCCTGAATGTGGCTCTGGGGGGCACCCTCTTGCAGGACATCGGCTCCACCCAGGTGTGCTTCCACACCCATGCCCCGGGGAGCTCTGAGGATAAGGTCCACGCCGTCCACGCGGAGGAGGGCTCCCTTCTGGAGCGGTGGTATGGCCCGGTCTTTTCCGTCAACAGCGCCCATCACCAGGCGCTGGACCGCATCGGGGAGGGACTCACCGTCACCGCCCGCTCGGAGTCCGGTCTGGTGGAGGCGGTGGAGCACACGGCCCTGCCCGTTCTCGCCCTGCAATATCACCCCGAGCGCATGACCGGCGCCCACCGGCGGATGGATACCGTGGACGGCGCGCCGGTGTTTCAGTGGCTGATCGAACAATGCCGCAATCGTTTGGAAGGACGTTGAGAGAGGATCATCATGAAGGAATTAAGACAGCGCATTCTGGAAGAAGCCCAGGTGGGCGAGGGAGACATTATCCACGTGGATATGTTTCTCAATCACTGCATGGATGTGGAGCTCATTGAACGGGCCGGGACCGAACTGGCCCGCCGCTTCAAGGGCGACAAGATCACCAAGGTCCTGACGGTGGAGAGCTCCGGCATTGCCCTGGCCTGCTTTGTGGGCCGGGCGCTGCGGGTCCCGGTCATCTACGCCAAGAAATTTCAGACCGGCTACATCGATCCCAATGTCTACACTGCGGAGACCCACTCCTTTTCGCTGGAGAAATCCTACACCATCCGGGTGTCCAAGAAATACCTGGAGGAGGACGACGTGGTCCTGGTGGTGGACGACATCCTCTCCAACGGGCAGTCCACCCTGGCCCTGCTGGAGCTGGTCTCCAAGGCCGGGGGCGAGGTGGCCGGCGTAGCCGTGGCCATCGAAAAGGCCATGCGCGAGGGCGGAAAGGTCCTGCGCCGCATGGGCGTCCGGGTGGAAGCTCTGGAGACCGTGGAGGGCGTGGAGGACGGCCGGATCATCCTGGCCTGATCTCCTTCCCCGGTTCATACCGATCCGCTACGATCCCTCTTCCCGCTTCTGCGGGAGAGAGGGATCTTTTTTTGTCCCGTCCTCCCCTTCCCGGCGGTTTTTAGCCCCCCACAGGCTGCCCAGCCAGAACAGCAGCGGAGGCAATCCACCGGCCAGAAAGGCCATGAGGTAAAACTCCCATCCCCCCTCTCCCCACCAGATGCCGCCCATGAGTCCGAGGAGCACGAACAGAAAGGAGGGGAAGGCCAGCGGTACGGCCACCATGAGCGCATAGTAGGAGACCGTCACCCATTCCAGATCGGCTCCCACCAGGACCAGGGCCTCCCAGGCCCAGGCCACCAGCATGGGGGCCACCAGTGACCAGAGGGCAGCCCAGATGGAGCGGGGCGGCTCCCACCGCTGTCTCCGGGCCACCCAGGCCCCCGCCAGCGCGTAGGTGAGCATCAGGCAGATGTCAAATGCGATCGCGATCCACCAGGCCGCCTCCGTCGTCTCCAGAAGCTCCACCCATCCCACGAAGAGAAGCAAGCCCAGCGGAGCACTCACCACCGAAATGAGAAAATGGTTTAAGGCAAAGGCGCAAAAACGCCGGGTCTGTGTGGTCCTCAGCTTCCCCTGATTCATATTCCGTCCCTCCTGTCCGGCTGTCTCATTCCTCGGGCACGTACTCCAGAATATCCCCCGGCTGGCAGTCCAGGGCCTTACAGATGGCCTCCAGGGTCGTGAAGCGCACCGCCTTGGCGTGGTTGTTTTTCAGGATGGAGAGATTGGCCAGCGTCAGATCCACCCGGGCGGCCAGCTCGCTCAGGCTCATTTTGCGCCGGGCCATCATCACATCCAGATTGACTACGATGGGCACGCAATCCCCTCCTCATATGGTCAGATCGTTCTCTTCCTTCAGCTCGGCCGCCTGCCGGACCAGGGCCGACAGGATCAGGCAGAGCAGCCCCGCCATGAAAAATACGGGGATGAAGAGGGTGTTGTAGGTGAACAGCGGCCCGATGCTCCCATAGTGGAAGAGCCCCCACACCGTCCGCAGAAGGGCCGCGCCCGAGATGAGGAAGCAGCACACCGCCGCCCGCCCCATGTTGGCCGCGTTGCCCCGGGTAAAGGTCTCCCCCCGCAGGACAGTGTCCAGCACCCGCCGCCCCTGCCACAGGATGACGGCGGTACACACGCCGCAGAAGAAGAGAAAGAGGGCCAGGACCTGGGCATACCGCTCTCCAAACTGCCAGATCTCCCACCAGGAGGCCAGAAAATAGCCGGTCAGCCGCAGAACGATCTCCGCCGCTCCCTCCCCCTGCATGGAGAAATAGGAGATTCCCCCGGTCAGCTCCCCCAGTCCCCGCAGCCGGGCCAGCCCGGCCAGCAGGGGAAGGACCAGCAGATTACATACAAAGGTGATGCTCACCAATCGTTTCAGGATCCGGGCCAGCTTTTCCACGTCCATCTTCCATACCTCCTCGTCTCTCTCCGGGCGCCTGCTTCCGCACCCCGCTCTCCCCTCTCTTTTTTCTGATTATAGCGCCGCACTTATTGAAAGTCAATTTATTTTTATTGTTTTTCAATAAACAAGTGTATGCAGGAAATCCCCGGGAGTACTCCCGGGGATTTCAGCTACCACTACTATTTACTCTGGCACTCTTTGCCGCAAACGCCTCGCAGAGTTCCGCCGTTCGCAGACGGCGGAAGAGGGTCAAAGTGTGTTTTCCGGCGGCGTGTACGTCGGAAAACACACCTCTCAGGCTGCAAGTGTGCGAACCGGGAACCCAAACAAAGCCCAGCGAAGTGGGTTTGTTTGGGAGAGGAGGGGCAAGGGAGCGGAGTGAACCCTGGCCATTAGGCCGGGGCGAACGGTGCGGACTTTGACCCGACGAAGTGCGTGCAGCGGCCTGCATTTCCCTCGAAAAAATGCTTGCATTTTTGAGAAGCGTGTCGAAATTTTTCGACACGCAAGTCCCCGGGAGTACTCCCGGGGACTTGGCGGTATCAGGGACGGACCTGGATCTGCTCCAGCAGCGCACCGATGGGGGCCTGGATCACCAGGTCGGCCTGCCGGTCGTAGGGGGTGGCGCTCTTGTTGATGAGGACCAGGCGGCTCCCCCGGTAGTACTGGATCAGTCCCGCCGCGGGATAGACCGCCAGAGAGGTCCCGCCGATGATGAGAAGGTCCGCCTTCCGGATGGCCTCCACCGCGCCTTCGATGGTGCGCTGGTCCAGGCTCTCCTCATAGAGCACCACATCGGGCTTGATGATGCCGCCGCACACCTTGCAGCGGGGGACGCCCGTGCCCTGGACCATCTCCTCCAGCCCGTAGAACTGGTGGCACTTCATGCAGTAGTTGCGGTGGACCGATCCGTGGAGCTCATAGACCTTCCGGCTCCCCGCCGCCTGGTGCAGGCCGTCGATGTTCTGGGTCACCACCGCGTCCAGCTTCCCGGCCTGCTCCAGCTCGGCCAGCTTCCGGTGGGCCGGGTTGGGCTGGGCCTGGGGCCAGAGCATCTTCTCCCGGTAAAAGCGGAAAAACTCCTCCGGGTCCTGCTCAAAAAAGCTGTGGCTGATGATGGTCTCGGGCGGATAGCGGTAGCTCTGGTTGTAGAGCCCGTCCACACTGCGAAAGTCCGGGATGCCCGACTCGGTAGTAATAGGGTTATTAGTCCCTAAATCATAAATGCCCCCAGGACTGCGGAAATCCGGCACGCCAGACTCAGTGCTGCACCCGGCCCCAGTGAATACGACGATATGGCTGCTCTCGTCAATCCACTTTTGTAGTGTCTCAATCCTTCTCTTATCTATCATAAAAGCACCTCCAATTGTCACAATCGTACAGCACTAGCCCGAAACATTCAATCTGCGTTTTAAACGAAAAAAGAGGGCGACCCACACGGGCCGCCCTCTTATCATTTGCTATTCCGCTTTGTCCTCTGGCACAACCTTGTCCCCCGCTGCATCAACCGCAGTTCTGGCAGCGGCCAGCCCCTTCACCAGGATCTCCGGCACGTCTACCCCCAGGGCCACCATGTTCTCCACAATGCTGGTCAGCTCATTCAGAATGTAGACGGCAAGGGTAAACCAGCCAATCAGCTGGAGAAAACCAAGGTCGATCCCCAGCACCATACCCAGGTCCATGAGGACGAAGGACACGCCGAAGGAAAGAGCGACGATTACCCAGTAGGAAAACTTCTTTGCGACGCCCTTTGCTCCCTTGGCACTGGACAGAGTGTCCGTGGCCCGGGCCTTCATCAGACCATAGATATAATCCACGATGTTGAGCGCCAGAAACAACGCGAACACCGGCCAATGCACCCCGAAAACGTAGGTGAGACCGGAGACGATGGCCGCACCAATGAGGTTTGCCTTGTCCGCAAAAGCGGAGAAGGCGGCAGAAATCTTGTCCATATCAGTTGCCCTCCTTTCGGATGTATTCAGCCATGGCGTGGATGAGACACACCACGTTGCCGTCAGAGTAGCCGCTCCCGGCCTTCCAATAGTCCGGGGAGCCCACGATACCAGCCCCGGCCAACACGTCCACATCGGCCACCAGGGCGGGGGGTGTGGTGCTTTTCCCCTTGCAGAGATCCAGGAACTTGTCCCACGCGCCGGTGGTGTGGCGGATGGTCTGCGGGCAGTCCTTGCCGCTCCAGTCGTGGTGCTGCTTGATGTTGGCCGCCGGGATCTGGTGCTCCTTCATCAGCAGGCGAACCAGGGATGCCGCATTGGCCTGGGCCTTTGCAAAGTCTCCGTCAGCGTTGACGCAGACCTCGATGCCGATGCTCTGGGCGTTGCCGGGGCCGTTTGCGCCGTCTCCGGCGTGATACGCTTTTTCGCCGTCCGGGATGTGCTGCACGATGGAGTCATCGTCCACGGAGTAGTGCCAGCTCACCCGGGACGCCTCGGCGGAGTCGCCCCGCACATAGGAACCATGGGCCTCAGCGTCCGCCCCATTGGCCTTGTTCCCCGTCTCGTGGATGGTGATGTAGGTGCAGGGATTCGCGCCGCCGGGACGGTTCTTCCGGCCAGCGGCCACCAGCATCTCCTTGATGGGCACGCCGGTGTCTGTCTTTCGGCCCGTTGCCGTGCTGCTGCCGCCGGAGCTGGTGGACAGGCTCAGGTTGGACAGCTTGACCCACCCCTTGTCGGTGCGGCCCCAGCCGTCACGCTCCTCCAGGACGGTGATAACGGTGCCCTTGCTATATCCGCCTACCTTGTCGTAGCCAGTTCCGGGACCCTTCCGGATGTTGACGCCGACGCTCGGCGTCACGGTGTACTGTTTTCTCATGGTGTTCTCTCCTTCCGGCGGTACCACGCCGCCCTTTTTGGTGTATACACAGATCCAGTTATGGACCTTGCGGCTGGCCTTGATGGCCTGTCCGTCAAAGTCACACTGGCTGGAGCCGCCGCCATCCAGCATCACGGCGCTCTCCCAGCCCAGGGCGGCCAGCTCATCCCGCAGACCCTCGGGCGTCCGGGCGTCGCTGGAGCCGTCCGAGGAGCAATAGAGACAGAGCTCCCCAGCCTTGAGACCGATGGCCGAACGCCCCCGGGTGCCGCCCTGGCCCTTCTCGTGGTAGCCGGGTTTATCAACGGGCCCCCACGGGGCAATCAGGCATGTACAGCTGATAAAGTTCCGGCTCTTCATGGACGGAGTGAGCTGGATGTCCGGCCCTTGGTCCCAGCCGTAGCCGTAGGAATCATAGTCCGCGTCGGCCAGCATCTTCCCGTCTACCTTCAAGAGTGGGCAGGGGCCCCCGTCAGCGTTCCACATGCCCCCGTTGAGGATGTAATCCGCGCCGCTCTCCGCCTTGACCTTGGAGAGCGTCTTTTGACAGCGCGTGACCCGGATCTCGATCCGCTCCACGTCCGCCAGGGGGATGGATGCGATTTTCTTCATGTAAATCCTTCTTTCTCAACAAAAAAGGAGCTTGCCCGTTTGAGCTTGCTCCTGGCCGGTGTGTATGATGTTACTGCTCCAGCGCCGCACGGACTTCCTCCCGCCAGCGCTCCGGGACCTGGCCGATGGTTCGCAGGCCCTTGCGGATGAGGTCAACATAAAGCTGTACCATTACTTACTCACCTCCCCCGCCGCCATACGCTCGGCCAGCTCCGCAACGGCGAGCTGGGTTTCCGTTGTGCTGGCCTCCATGGTCTCCGCAAGCTCCGCCATGGCAAGCTGGATCTGCGTGATCGGGTCCGTAGGCCCTGGGTCGGGTTCAATGGGTGGTTGCGGTTGAGGATTGACTTCATCCGGTACAGACGCAGACTCCCAGCTCTGTGTCTCTTCATCCCACCTGCACGGGATCGGAAACGTCTCTGCCTCCTCATGCGTGCTCAGAATACGTTCATTTTCAGCAGGAGAGTAATTATCATCACATTGCTCAATGCAATAATAAATGCCATTGAATGAAACGGCCCTGTATTTCATCAGGATTTCCTCCCATATAGTCTGACGGTAATATTAGCGGCTGCAGTTAAAGTAGCGCTGGAGTTGCTGCTGAAACTGGGAATCAGGTGAATGGAAATTCTATTATCTTTTGGACTGTAAGTAGCAACGTTATCATCCATTATGTGATAATTGTAAATATCATTTCTGTCCTCAGTTGAACCACTGTACTCATATACTTGAACGGAAGATTGAATTTGAACTGTTTTTGTCCATTGTACAGACGTTCCGGATGCCACGACACTGGAATTCATTACATAACGACTCGCTCCACTTGTATCACGGTCGGTAGCCATTAATGTAAACATATGAGTATTCCCTGACTTTGGAAGTTCGCTTGAATAATTCACCTCAAGGACTATCTTTATTTCGTCCGGGACCTCCGAAACCCCACCCGAGAATGGAATGGTTACATTGACGACCTTATAGTTACCAGTTGATCGTGTAACCGAAACTGCATTGCTACCAAGTAGCGTCCATGCTTTTTCAGCTCCTATCTGCTGAATGGTCACACCATGTGGGTTGCCTCTATTCTCCATATGAGAATTCAGAGCCTGTTGCACTGCGGCGCCCGTCCCTGCCGGGTCAGCTCCCACCTGCTGGGCCGTCACCCCATGGGGGTTGTTCCGGTTCCCTGTGTGGGCGTCAAGATTGGCCTGCACCGCGGCTGCGCTTCCGGCTGGGTCGTAGTTCATAGCGGGGAGCTGTCCCTCCGGGACCTTTCCTCCCTCATCCAAACCGGCCACGCCGTTGGGCTTGCCCACCTGCGAGGCCATGACAACTTTTAATTTTTCGCCTGCTGCCATAGGCGTTTCACCTCTCAGTTAATTTTATTCGTGTACTGTGTAATCTGCCCGGAAGAAGCATTCCAGGTTCGCCGCCAGGTTAAGCGTCACCTTGAAGCTGTTCTTGAAGTACAGGGGCCTTGCCGCCCCGGTGGTTAGCGCCTGGGAATTGTTCGTGGGCGTTGCGGTGAGGTAATCGCCCGCGCTCAACATGGAATTGCAGATGTATGAGTGCCCGGTTATGTTACTGAACCTTGCAACCACCTGCCCATCAGCCTCAAAGATAAGTGGGCCGTTTGGGAACCCCATGTTGGTGTTTGAAAAATCGAAACTTCCAGGGCCTGCGATGTCCAGAAGCGTATAATTCCCAGGCGCGGTTTTCGTGATGTTGACTACTTTGCTCACCCGAACCCTACCGCCTGGTTTCAGCCAATTCAAGATGTTGTTATACCTGGCGTTGGCATTGGCCTCGCTCTCCCAGGAGCTGATGGCAGCGTCCAGCAGATCAACCTTTGCCACCCTGGCATCCGGCCACAGGTCATTCAGCCGCTTGGTATAGTTTCCGATGTTGGTAAGTGACGTTGTGACATACCCCAGCAGATACGCAATCACCGCATTGAGCTTGCCAAAGACTGAGCCCGCCGACGTACTCCCGCCCACATCCACGGTCGTGCCGACCTTCCCCTTGGTGTCCGCCGTGGTGGCGTCCACCTTGTCCAGCGTCGGCTTGTCAGCCAGATAAATTCTACTCACTATTCAACCTCCTCAAGATATGCGATCCCGTTTTCGATCCCCCAGCGATACTTTTTCCCGGTGCCGATGTCGGTGATGTCAAGATCAATATTCGCCAGAGCGTCGGAGATCAGCTTCTCGGCCTGCTCCTGAGTCATATAGACCCCGCTCTCAATAGTCAGGTCCACCTTTGCGTCGTTGCCAACATAGACCACAAGGTCCATCTGCCGCTCCACCGGCTGCCCGGAGGTATAGGCGGGCATAAGGTCCGCCTGGTCTCCAGCATTGCCGTAGGAATACAGGCACTCCGGTATCTCTGTGCCATCCGTATATACCGCCTTGGCATACAGAGCCAGCTCACGGAAATACCAATCCTGAGCAATGTCCTGGTTGGAGTACACCCCGCCAAAGATGGCCTTCGCGTCGTTGGTGCGCTCCTTCTTGTTGATGGTCAGATTCTTGATCGGAGTCACGACATCCGTCATTGTGCGGGCCGTCTTGCCGGGCGGCATATAGCCGGAACCCACCACGATCTTTGTCGGTGTAAATGCCGCCCCCATCTGCACATGAGACAGGAGGGACCGGCCCACATCTGTAATTGCATTGTTCTGAAAATTTGCCACTCTGATCCCCTCCTTACAGTTTTGCGCCGATGCTGTATTGCTCTTTGCTGGTCTCCCGGAAGGCAATACCAGCATAAAGCGGCATTTGCCCGGTCAGGGTGATAAAGATTCCGTCCAGCTTGGCAGAGGCCCGCTTGACCTTGTTCAGCAGATTCAGAAACTCAGTCAGCCGCTCATTATTGAGCGACGGGTTGGTGGAGTACACCCGGAAGTGCCCGGGCTGGCCCTCATACTCGAACCACTCTTCCACATACCCATCGCCGAAATAGCTGTTGATGACGTTCTCCACGGCCCACTTGGTCCCCAGGCGCTTATATACCAAGTCACTATCCTTGACCAGCGCCCGCTTGGTGTCCAGGGACGCGCCGGTGTCATACCACAGGATATTGAGCTCCCAGGCCAGGGCGTCCAACTCCGCCTCGGTCAGCTCGTCGATGTGGTCCCAGGTGGACAGGGTTGCGGCGCTCTGCGCCAGATCCGGCACGATCTCATCCATGGCTGCCGCAAGCCCCTTCACCGCCCCGTCCTCTCGCATGAACTGCGGAAGGAGGCGGATAAACTCCAGCGTGGTCAGCTTCATCTCGCTCATACGATCACCTCATGGGAGACCGTCGGGACACCGGAGAGCTTCGCCACCTGGGCCTTGGTGAGCTCCTGGAAGGTCGGGCTTGTGACCTCCAGACGGACGGCCCCCGTGCCGCTGGTGGGTGCCAGAATGAAACGGCGGAGCTGGTCAGGGTTGATGTCCCGCGCCAGCGCCGCCGCCTGCCATGCGATATATTGGTCGATTGCTCCGCCGTCCCCCTCAATTGTCTCGATGGTGGCCGCCTCGTCGTCTTTGGTGCAGTAATACTTGATGTTGATGGTGTATTCCACCTGTTCCGGGGCCATGATCTGCACCTTGTCCGTCATGGGCCGCACGTCGTCGGCCATGGCGGCCCGTACCTTCTCCAGGGTGTCCCCGTCCGGTATCTCCCCGCCGGTCATCAGCGGATAGATATTGACGGTGTTCGGCTCGCCCTCGGGGCAATCTATCGCCACATCTACGATGTCCGGGTCCGCGCTCAATGTGTGATAGCGGTATCCGCTTTCCGGTCCTGCCGTGGACAGGGCTGACGGCGCAAGCCGGATGCGCTCGCGCAACCGGTCGTCGCCTTCCTCAGTGTATGGTTCGCCATCGTCTCCTCTGGTGCTGGTGGTGATATTCTGCGCCCCCGAGATATAGGGGATCAGATCCACCAGCGTCTTGATGGTCCCGGCGGTTAACCCGTTGTACTGGGAGCCGCCGGTGGTACACACGCCCAGCACATCCACATACAGCGCCCCAGTGGTCAGGACGGTGGTTTCCTGTGTTGCAAAATACACACTTCCGTCCGTGGTGATGCGGGTGCCCGCCGGGATGATGATGTTCTCCGCCTGGGCCGACGCCACAGAAAAGCGGAAGGTTGCCGTTGCACTGGCCGGAGCGGCCCGCTCCACGCCGTATCGCTCGCCCAGGGCGTCCAGCACCTCGCCCCTGGCATACTGCAAGGTGCGCTGCTTCATCTTATCGTTGAACTCGCTATATAGGGCCACGAACACGGCCACAAGGGCCTCACTAAAAATGCGGCGCTCGTCGCCCGGATACAGTGCCTCGTTGCACTCGTCCATCAGGGAGCCGATAATCGCCGTGTAAAGCTTGGCGCTGTCTGTCTCCACAAAATTAAAGTCAGCCAATTCGGCTCACCTCCTACTCTTTTTCTGAGATGTCCGCCGTGACAATATACCCGCCGCCGGTGTCTCTCGGGGTCATGGTGATCCCGTTCACTTCGACGCGGGGCTCGTATGTCTCCAGTAGCCACTCGGCATCCTGCTTGATCTCAGGTTCCGCCGCCGTGATGGGCTTATCCATCAGGCGCGGGTCAAGCCCCTTGACCCGCTCATAGGGGACCTCGCTCCGGAAGGTCATAAGCAAATTAGCCGCGCACACATCCCGGGAGCCGTTTCCACTCGCTCTCATCATCACGCCCCCTTGCTCGTCTTTTTCTGCGCCTTGTCCGACTTGGAGGCCGTAGCATTCATGGCCGCCTTTTTTGCCGCAAGCGTGGCCTTATAGTCGGCAGTTGCTTTTTTCGCCGCCGCGCTGCTCCCGCTCTTACTCTTGCTCTTGCTGGAGGAAGAGGAGGAGCTGCTGGTGCTCTTTGTGGTCAGTGCCGATGTCTTGCCCTCGGAATACTCCTCAAGCGTCAGGGCCACCTTGCAGGAGATCCATTGGCCCGTCGATGTGAATTGCACATCAGACACGGAGACATTGGTCAGTGTCATCTTGGGCGGTCCGAAACGCTTTTCCCCGATATACAGTGGATAGGAGTTCCCCAGTTGCGCCTCCCACTGTGCCACCTGGTCACGGGGATCGACGCCAGCAGCGGCCACATAAACAGTCTCAAAGTTGATCGGGCGCAGCTCCCGCCCCCTCGTGTTGGAGGGGGCGGTTCCGCTGGTATCATTCTCACTGTCCGCTTTCAGGGCCAGCGATGTGGAAAAGCCGTTGAATGGGACGATCAAGGACGGGGACACGGTAAAGCCCTTTGGCCCCCATCGGGCAATGAATATCATGTGTTCCCCTCCTTACTGCGGCCCGCTCGTGCTGCCGCCGCCAGACTCCACGCCGCCATGGGTGTGGGTGTTGTAGCTTGGGATGGCTCCGGTCTTGAGGTCGCCCACGGTTGCCATTCCCTTGATGGTCAAATCGCCAGAAAGCTCCCGGTTCCACTCCCCATCCATACGGGCCAGGATTACCCCTGTGTTGTCCGGGAATGTGGCGTACACCACCGGCATTTTTACGGTCAGGCTACCGGCCAGGAAGAAGGGGACCACCATGGGGAACGTGACGCTGGAACCAGAGAAGGCCGGGACCACGGTGGCCGTCTTGCCGTCCGCGCTGACGGTGGACACCATACCCTTGTCAATCATCAATATCCCTCCAGTGGTCGGCGGAAAAAGATCTTGCTTTTCCCCGCCCCGTAGTCGTTGCGGACATGGTCCAGGAATACAGGCCCGTCCCAGGACGGAGCCCGTGCGTTCTCCAGCGTAACCGTAGAGGCCGCCGCATAACCGGGAAGGATGCGGGACCGCACGAATCCGGCGCATCCTCCCTTGTTGGCGGCCCGCAGCAGGTTTTTGGCATACCTGGCGGCATCCTCATTGCTGGAGATGTTCGGGGGCGTCTCGGGACGCAGGACGCGCCCCACGCCGTTGCCGGAATCAAACTTACCGGAATAATTGCCGCCGGTGATGATGCAGTAGCCGTAAAGCTCCGCCCGCCGGTCAGTATACTCATAGTCGCCGTCAATGGTCACAGCCAGCACCTCAGACGGGGCCACAGCCTCCATATAGGGCTCTGAGTACAGGACCAGCCGCTTGTCATACACCAAGAAGGCACAGCCCTCCAGGGTGCAGATGCGATGCAGAAATGCAAAGTCGCTCTGCCCTCCCTGGAGGAGGTAAGAAAACAGCCTATCCTCCACCCCATAAGAGACAAAGGATAGGCCGTTGCGGGCGCCAATCTCCGCCCCGATCTGCAAAAGGTGGACCTGTTGCCATGCCTTGCTCTGCGCCTCATAGCCGGACGCTGGAGCGGACCAGGCTACTAGGTCATAGGTGCCGTTGCGCGGCGTGGCCGATACCAGAAACATAGTTCCGGTGGAAATGGTCCCATAGTCCACACGGAGCTCGTCGCCTACGGCTGGTGACCACTTATCCCACAGGTTATCCACATCATTCACACGCAGGCGGAGCTCGTCAGTCCGGCCTGCGGCGTACATATCATGATAGCACCTGTTGATGGACACGCTCTCGGTGATGTCTACGCCCTTGTAGGTGATCTTTATCATGTTTCACGCCTCCATGGCGGCAAGGTTTCCGGCGGAGTGGCAGCAGCCTCATCCGGGATGTAAAGCTCTACCCCAGCCCCAAAGACCAAGGTGCCGCAATAGTCGGGGTTGGCCTGGATGATTACATGGGCCTGCTTCTCATCGTTGTAATACGCAAGCGCCAGCGCGTCGAAGGTGTCCCCCTCGACGGTGATGTGCAAACTAGGCATATACCGGATCCCCCCTTCCAGCGAGCCATGTTTCCAGCATATCAATGAACTCCGGATATTCTGCCTCGATGGCCTCCATGATGCTCTCCTTGTTGGCCTGCCCGGTGACAGTGATTTGAGGCGCGAATGTCACGCCCCCTAGGTTCACTCCTCCGCCTGAGCTATCTCTGCCAAGGCTGAACGATGTCCCGTCCTCATCCGCGCCAAGCATCCGGCCAGCCTTGGCCCAGTACGCAAGGTTCTGTGCCCGGTATGCAGGATCAAAGCTGATGACGGCCTCGGTGCCAGCCTCGCCCGCGATGGAGGGGCCGTCCGTGAAGCCGCCAGTTGCCAGCATTGGGATGTTGGGGATATCCAGCTTGAATGCCTTCCCGCCGACAACGGGGACCCAATCGGGTATCTCGAATCCCATCCCATTGATCCCGTTAATAACGGAGTTGATGGCCCCGATCACGCCATTGATGGGTGCTTTTGCGATGTTCACCAGAGCGCCGAAGATATTCCCGAAGATGTCGACGATGTTCTGCCACGCCGCCGACCAATTCCCAGCAAACACGTTGCTGATAAAGTCAATGACACCCTGGAATATGGCCTTTACATTTCCAACGACGGCCTGGATGCTGTACCACCAGCCGTCAAGGTAGCCGCTGAATATCGGGAAATACTGCCCGATGAAATCAATGGCCCCCGTTATCCATCCGGCAATGTTGGTCCAGATTTCTCCAACCTTCGCGCCGAACGCAATCACCTTTTCTTTTGCAATGTCCCAGTTGTTATAAAGCCAGATCACGCCTGCCGTCAGTCCAGCGATGGCCGCCACGGCGATGGTAATAGGTGAGGTCAGGAACGCTATGGCCCCATTGAGTGCCCAAGTGGCAATGCTTGCGGCATTTACAACGGTCGTCCCTGTCGCAAGGACCGCCGTCTTGATGGCCTCCGCAGCGGCCACGCCAATGGATATAGCCTTGTAGGCCACAAACGCCGCAGTCAGGCCACCGATAACCGGGATGAGCCAGTCAGCGTTGTCCTTGAGCCATGCGAATCCGTTCTCGGCCAAAGTGATAACATCGTCAGTCAGCTCACCAATCTGCTCGGCAATGGCGGTGAAGTCGGTGCCCTCCGTAACATCAAGTATTCTGTTCAGGATCTTGGTAAATCCCTGTTGTACTGCCGTGGTGACCGGCTCTATCCGCTCGCCCATTTCGGCGAGTGTCTGAGTATATTCGGCGTTGGCCGCGTTGGCGTCCATCAGCGTGCCCGCCGTCTCCTCGTACTTGTCGGCGGCGTCTCCATACAGGACGGTTAGGGTATCGGTAATGAGCGCCTGCCGCTCCGCCTCATCAGAGCACGCGGATAGGGCCACATTGAAGGCGTCCTCTGCCGTAGTCACTTCATCGTTCATAAATCCGGCCAGTATTTCAGCCGCCTCGCTGGACCAGTTCAGGGCGTCAGCAAAGGTGCCGGTGACCTGGCCAACCTTGGCCGTCTCTGCGGAGGCCTCGGCCAGACTCTCCACCGGGAGAGCGTCCTGGTATGTACCCCAAACACCGGTGGTGATCCGCACCCATTCGTCAAGTTCTGCCTGGTTATCGGCCATGCGGGCGATGTTGTTCGCCGCCTCCACGGCCCGGTCATCCTCACCGAACACAGAATAGAGATCTTCCCATGTCTCGGTCGCCGTCTCGGCGGAAAACCCGGCGCTATCAAAGGCGGTCTCCAGGGTGCCCATATCCTGACGGAACTCCCGGGTGCTCTCTGCAAGTCCATAGATGCTCGTTGCGGCGTCCTTGGCCGCCCCGACAATGGCCTGTATTCCGCTGGACACCAGGTCTGCGGCGGCACCCTTAGCGATGGTGAAGCCGCCCTCCAGGTTACGTGAGGCCCTTTCCAGCTCCGCAAGCTTCCCCTGGGCCTCGTTCGCTATACCCTCCAGCATTTCAAGCCGGTCAGACATGCTCTCAATGGCTGCACGGACGGATGGATCGATGTCTCCGCCTATGCTGATTGTAGTGCGAAACTCTTTCCCTTTGCCTATGGCTGCTCACCTCCTACCTATGCCGCCTTCCTCGGCGTGGCGGCTGTTTGGCTTTCATTCTGGCCTGCCGCTCCTTCTCTTCCTCCACCGCTTCCCCGAACTCCTGGAGGAAGTCGGTCAGTCTCATTTGTCCGGCGTCTCGGATGCTGGTGTGGAAGGTTCGGCTGTATTCTCGGAGAGCTCTTCGGAGGGTTTTTGCCCGGAGGGTGCCTCCGACCTCCGATAAGTAAAAAGCATTCCGATGTCGGTCAGTTTGAGCACGTCAAAGCCCTTGATACGCTCCAGATCAGAAATATCAATGCCGGGGTTCAACGCGATAACGGCAAACATGCCAAGGTACAGGTGCAGCGCGTAGTCGTTCTCTCTCATCTTGAAAGAAAAGGACTTGCTCTTGTTGATGGCGGAACTACGGGCGCACGCCTCGGAAAACTGTGCCGCAGTGATCTCCATAGGGTCATAGGTCAGCTCATAGACCTCTTTCCCGTCAATCAGGACGGGCTCGTCCAGTGTCAGTGTCTTTTTGCTCATTGTGTCCTCCTTATGAAAAGACCCCGCCGGTTACTGCCCGGCGGGGCCTTGTATGTTACAGGAATTGGTTGATTGCTGCGTTCAGGTCCTTCCCGCCAACGCGGTTTACGCCTGCCCAGCGGTCGATATAGAACAGCTCCTTGCCATCCCGGAAGACTGCATACTTGGAAAGACCGACGTTGTTCTGCGCCTCGGTGGACTCCCCCACAACAACACCAAGCTCGGGAATATTGGCGGACTCGCCGCGCAGGAACGCCTTGAGGCCGATGGTACGCGTTCCGCCGTTCGGCGTAGTGATGTCCTGCGCCCATCTGCACTCGATGTTGTTTTCCCCTGCGCCATTGACGTTTTCGCACCACAGGCCGGGGTCGATCTTACCGAACCCTGCCTCCATGTGCTCAATGAGCTGAGGGATCGGCTTGGAATAGGTGCCCATGACGGCAAGGTCGATGGTGGCATACTCGACGGCGGGGAGCGTAATTTCAACATCCCTGCCAACAAGGACACCGTTCAGGTAGACAGTATCTGCAATGACTGCACCGCCGATATAGGTCGTATTCGCCATTTACTCCACCTCCCCGAAATAAGAATCAAAGCCCGCCGTGGTGTAGGCCACGCGCATGGTGCCGCTCTTGAAGGGCGGTGTCGGGGTTCCCTTTGTGGACCAGGTGAAGTTGCCCTCCACCATGTCATCGGTGCTGTTGTCGTCCTCGCTGAAATCAACCACAGGCGTACCGATGAGGGCACCAAGCGCGGCCAGCGCATCAGCCTTCTCCTGCTCCCGGTTCTTGATGGTGTCAGCCATGGCCCGGGTCATGGGCTGGTCAATGGTCAGGGCGTGCTCCGCCTGGAAGCTGTTCGTAATGTGCATCATCATCCGGATGGAGTTGTCGAAGATGGCACGGTTGTCCGTCACATCCCCGTGCTTATAGGCCGCCGTGTGTGGGCCCCACAGCACCCACAGGCCGCCCCAGTACACCAGCGTAGTAATGCCGTTTTCGTTGAGCTCGTTGCCACGCTGCTGGTCAAAGCCCCGGTTGGTGGAGTCAGGCCCGAAATACTGCCGCGCCACAGGGATGGGCTTGTTGGAACAGCTCTCCATGGGGATGCCGTCGTTCGCCTCATCCACCATCATCTGCCGCCAGATGCCCAGCACAGCAGCATGATAAATGCGCCCCGCAGTATCCATGGCCTGGGGCCAGAATACTTTGGAGCGCTCGTTGGTATAGGCGTTGTCGCTGGCCCACTTGATGGCCTTGCCGATGGTGTCCACAGCCTGGCCGCCGACTCTCGCATCCTCCACCTGCGCCTCGCCCACCTTTGCGGCGGCGGACTCAAGCGGGATGTCCGCAAATACAGCGGCGTCCCAGTGGCCGTTGATCTTGGTGCCCGCATTGACCATGGCCGCATAAACCTTGGGATTGGAGCTCCAGCCAGGGCAGGAAATCAGGTTCGGGATCAGGCCCAGCTCGGGATAGACCAGGCCGACACAGCCCAGGCCGGTATAGACGCCCTCGGTGCTTTCCCCGCCGATGATGTCAGCCTCGGTGATGGTGGATGTGTCGATCTCGCTGAATGTGGCCTGCACATCGCCGGTGATGGGCGTGTCGCCCACGCTGTTGATGATGACAAGGCCGTTGTCAAAGTCGTAGTTGATAGAGAAGTCCACGCCCTCCGTCTTATCCGCCAGGACCAGCGTGTCCAGGATGATGGTGTCGCTCTTGATCGTGGCCTGTCCGTTGGCAAAGGTCAGGCTCTGTGTGGTCTCGGGGGACTTCTTGTGCTTTGCGGGGTTCAGCACGTTAATTGCAACGATGGGACCGATGTTGCCAGCCGCGTTGTCGAAATGGAGCTGGAACGCCTCGCACAGGTCGAATGTGGACCAGTTTCCAGAATAGCCGAAATAGCGCTTGACTGCGTTGAAATTGGACAGCTTGACCGGGCTGTTGACGTACTGCTCATAGCCGCGCACCAGATTTACAGGAGCGAGGCCGGTGTATACGGCTACCGTCCCGGCCTGAGTTGCGGCGTCGCCAATACTGGCCGCGAACTCGCCATAGGTGCCGTGCTTGTAATCTGCCACTGTGTTCCCTCCTTACAGGAACTTTTGTAGATCTTGAATGTTCCGCCGCAGCGGATAGTTTACGGTGAAGGACACCCATGCGAACCACATTGGGTAAAAGTCCGGTATGGCCTCCTGTTCCGTCAGCGGGCCAAACTTGACCGGCTTTGCCAAGTCTATGGTATAGCCCCCGATGCTTGTCGTGCTTTCCACCGCCCGCAGGGCTATGTCAACGAAGTTCCAGGCGTCCCGCCAGCCGTCGCCATTTCGCCAAAATGCGCCCGCCTTACCCCTACGATAAGTCCCGTCGCCGTTTGGAAGAAGTTCATCCTCCCCATGGGTTCCGGGGTCCCATGCCGAAAAGCAGAACTGCACCTCGACGGTCCCGCTTCCATCAGCCGGTATGTCCTGGCCGGTGACGAACCGCACACAGAGCGACGGGAATGGCGCGTGGATATTAGGCGGCAATTTGTCGGACGTGGGGACGTACATGGCAAAGGCCGCAGGGGTCGCCAGATTGTAGGCATACCCGGCATCATCCGGGGCCGTGTTCTCCGGCGGTACTTTCAGCTTGATTTGCTCACAGATGTTTTGCCGCGCCCACTCTGTCAGGGTGTCGATCATATGGACCACAGACATGGTCCCGGCCTCCTTTACGCGATGATGTTCTCCCGGAGCACGACGGTTGCCATGCCCATATCAACCTGCCAGTCGTCCACGATGCACTCGCGTCCGTTGACATTCAGGTTTTGACCTGGGGCCCGGCGGGGCGGAAGATCCTCCGCACGGGCATAAAAAAGGGTGGAGCTTTCCGCCACCGCCAGATCCTGCCCACCCTGCCGGGCTTTCAGCTCGTCATTGTCCATGACAATGGGGATGTCCTTGCCCTCGATGCGGTAGGTCTCCCCGAAAAAGTCAACATCCAAAAATACGCTGAGGCGGTCAGCCTCCACCATATCTTTGAATCCCATTACAGCACCGCCTCGGTGGCGTCAAAGGACGGAGCATCCTCACCATCAGCCTCGCCATTCACGACCTCGTCATAGTCCACCATGTTTCCCTCGATCTCGGCGTCCAGGGCATCCACCATTTCCTTCTTGGTCATGCCGACTTTGAAGGTCAGTCCGCACAGCTTCCCAATGTCCCGCAACTCCTTGACGGTCATGTCCTCGCTGTACTCAGGGATTCCAACCACACCTTCCGGGAGCTCATTGGGCTCAGGCGGTTGCTCGTCAAACCCGATGGGGGCCGCTCCTGTCTCAGCGTTGTCCACATACCGGGCCACGCCCTGGGAAACCAGACGGGCCTCCTGCTCGGGCGTCAGCTCGAAGGGATCAGAATGTTTATCTCGCGCCACGACGCGGCTCTTGCCGTTCTGGTCAGTAACATAGTGGCCGTAAACGCCACGGATAATCTTAATCATGGTTTCCTCCTTTAGGCCGAAGCCAGAATGCCCGCCGCCCGCAGGCTTGCGAGGAGCGCGTTATACTCCTCCTGCGTAGGCGCTGCGGCTGCATCATTCACAGCTGCGGCCTGCTTCACGCCGCCGAGGGCCGAAGTCGTGGCCGCCGGAAGCGTATAGCTAGGACCAGCAGGGCCCTGGGGGCCTTCCGGTCCCTGCGGGCCGACCTGCTCATTCTTCACACCCTGTTCCAGCTTGTTCATTTTATCGGCGGTAATCACGTCGCCGTCTTTCCACACAGTAGGTTCGTATGCCATTATTACAGCCTCACTTTCTTCCTAAGATTGCTGTTCCGATCTGCCCTCTGCCGATCACAGCCGCCTCAGCAGAGGGGGTTATTCCCCCAGGACAGTGGCAGAAATGAAGGGGTTCTTGGTGCGGGGGATGAACAGCGGGCGGGCGGATACAGTCAGCTCGCGGGCGTTCTTATCCGCCCAGTAGCGAGGCACCCGGCGGCCCATGTAGCTGCGCCACTGGCCGTCGCTCTGCTCGATCTGAGACACAGCGCCATACAGACCACGGCCAGCATTGGGCGCGGTCACACAGATCTGCTTCTCAGGGACATAGGGCTTGACCTTGCCGTCCTCCTCGTCCACATAGGTCCCGTCATAGGTCAGCAGGTCGATCATGCGGCCACGCACATTCAGGCGGCCCAGGCGGGCGGCACCGTTGGGTAGGGCCACAGGGTCAATCTGGCCGATACGATAGTTGTTGAGATCCAGCAGCTCCTTGATCTTTGCGTCGTCCAGCAGGGACTCGGCGGCGTCCGCACCCAGCAGCACCTCCGTCGCGTTGTTGCCGACGGTGGTCAGCATACGGATCATCTGATACAGGTCAGCCAGCTTGTCGGAAGTGCTCTCATTCCATTTCACGCCGGGAACATAGACCGCAGGGTTGGAGCCCTCGTCGTAGAACTTCATTTCATACTCCAGATACTCGCCCTCGCCGTACTTATCGGCATACTGCCGCAGCACATATCCGTTCTCAAACATGCACTTTGCCGCGATATACTCCTCTCGGTTAGTGTGCATCTCGTCGAAGTCCTGGAGGTCCTGGAGCAGGATGTCGGCCTGACGCTCGGCTGGGGTGCGGTCGCTGAACAGGTCCTCACCGAATCCCTTCTTGTTCAGGTCGTCGATGGTCAGCGGACGGCTGGGAGCCACCAGGGGCGGGGTCATGCGGCTGGTGGTGTAGCCCTCACGCTCCACGGAAATGGAGCCCTTGCGTGGAAGCACAACAGGGGCCAGCTTGTTACCGCTTGCGTCCTTGTACTCCACCAGCACCTCCTCAGTGGGGAACATGTCACCGGAACCGGTAGGGAAATAGCGGTCACGCAGGAAAGACGTGACGGGAGTCATCTGACGGACAGCCGCCAGCATGGTTTTAGTCTTGTAGATGTCGATAGCCATATTATTACTCCTCCTTCTCGCCCATGGCGTTCTCGATGTAGATACCACCGTCGCGCAGAGCCTTGATGTCTGCGGCGGTCATCTTGTAGGCTGCCTTGGTCACCAACGCATTCGCGTTAAACTGGCCGGATACATAGACCTCGGCCACGGCCTCGCTGGTAGCGTCCACGTCATCGCACAGGATGCCGTAAGGCACTTCACTTGCGCCAGCGCTCTCGGTCGCCAGCTGCTTGAGCTTGCCGTCAGCGCCGGAGGCCAGCACAGTACCGCGCACCAGCTTCCCCTCGGCGGCGGCGATGGTCGCGGAAGCGGTCAACACGGGAATGGTATTGCCCGCGATCAGGTTGTCAGGCACACATGCGCCCAGGTTCTCATAGTAAGCTGCCATATTACTTGCCCTCCTTCTTATTATGGATTCGGCCCATCAGCAGGGCCTCGGCCTTCTCGTCATCAGTCAGCGCCTTGGGCTCAGCACCAGAGGCGGGAGTGGCCTCCACGCCAGCCGCACCGCTGTTCTTGGCATCCTCGGCCAGCTTGCCCAGCATATTGGCCCCGATGGCCGCCTGCGCCTTCATGGCCGCGAAAGCCAGCTGCTCTGCGTTCATGGGCTTGTCGCCATACTTGGCGTTCTTGACCATATCGGTGTCACCGATGGCGGCCTCGATGTCCTCAATGCCCTGGATGCGGGCCCGCTCGCTCGCCACACCCTTTGCCTGGGCGGCGTTCTCAGCCTGCGCCAGCAGGTCAGGATAGGCGGCGCGGAGCTCTTCAAGGTTCTTGATTTCCATGTCTTTACCTCCGTTTTTGTGTGTTTTATCGAGAACCGGGGAGCCCGGCTTCTCACGGTTGTTGCGCGGCTTACTGCCGCTCTGCTCGTTGGACCACTTGGCCCATTCGTCGGCACTCATCACTGGCACATTGTCGGGCACTTTGCCCATGCAACGGGCGGCCACAGGGTAGCCGTTGACCATGACCACGGACTTGTCCGGGGCCAGCTTCATTTCCACCTGTTCGTCCTCGTCGGTGATGGTCTCGGTGGCAAAGCCCTCGTCCACGGCCTCCTGCCCGGTCATCCAGGTTTCAGCCTCCACCAGGGCGTTGATCTCCGCCTTATCCCGGCCTGTCCGCTCGGCGTAGATGTTTACCCCTGCCTTGTTGTGGGCCTCCATCTGCTTGGCCGCGTCCCGCAGGTCCTGTACCTGGTAGTATCCATAAAGGAACCCGGCGGCCCCGTGGATCATCAGGTTACTGCCCGCGTGCATCTTGCGGTCGTCACCGGCCATGAAAATGAGAGAGCCAGCGGACGCCGCCAGACCGTCATTGATGGTCGTAACGTGCGCCGCCAGCCCTTTCAGCCGGTTATAGATCGCGATGCCTGCATACATATCCCCGCCCACGCTGTTGATGTGGACAGTGACCTCGTCCTTCCCCTCTAGCTCGGCCAGATCTTTGAGAAATTCATCCTGGGCAATGAAATTCCCGGGAATGGGCTCCCCGGTCCACCAGTCCACCGGATGGTTGGCGACGACCTCACCGTACATGTCGATGCGGGCCGAGTTGTTGCCCTCGTCGATGACAATGTTGTAGGGCTTCAAAAGCCCGCGATTGCTAGGTTTCGGCATTGGTTTCCTCCTCTTCTCCTCCCTCCCCGGTATCCTCCGGGGGCTCTTCCGCTGCCTGCGGGGACTGGCCTGCTCCGTTTGCCTTGCGCAGCAGCTCGTTCTCCACCGCGAGCTTGTCCGCATTGGCCGCGTACTCGCTGCCATTGAGCCGGATGGCCTCCGCCTCGCGGGTGGAAAGGCCGTTGCCGATGGCCGTAACAGCCGCCGCAACTTCCTTCGTCGGATCAAGCTGCCCCTGGCTCGGGCCGATCCACTCGCTTTGCAAGTACGCCTGCCGGATGATTGGGTCTGTCAGGAACCCAGGGGCGGAAATGCGCCCACGGGCCACGGCCTCCGTCAGCCACACCTCATATACCGGGCGGCAAAAGTCGTCCGTCAGCCATTCCCGGCGCATACGGAACCCCTTCCACGCCTCCAGCAGCGCCGCACGGGAGGCGGAATAGCTGGAGTTGAAGGACATCAGCAGCAGGTCCGCCGGGATTTCCAGCGCAGCTCCAACCTGCTCGCACATGGCTCGCATGAACACGTCAAATCCGCCGTTCGGGTGGGTTGCGGCGGCCATTTTGACATCCTCACCGGGCTCCAAGATGTTGATAGTCCCGGCCCCGATCTCGTATTCATTGGGGTCCCGGCTCACCTCTTCCACGCCGTCGCCGCCTACCTCGTTGAATGGCATCTGAGACGCCCCGGCCTCGGTGGTGATGAAGGCAGTAAAGAATGCCTGCACCACGGCGGCCATGATCTCCGCATCGGTATAGCGTCGCATTTGCAGCAGCGGCTCAATGGCCTGGGCCAGATACGGGACGCCCCGGTATTGCTCCGGTCGCTCCGTGTCCATGATATGCAGGACATTGGGCAGGCCGGTGGCCTTTCCATATGCATCCACGCGGGTGTACTTGGTCATCTCGCCATCCCACTGATTTGGGTAGGTATTGGCGATGTGATAGGCCACGATGGCCCCGCTCGGGTCAACCTCCACGCCGTCATAGATGGTGTTCCCGTTTTCAAGCTTGGCCGTTGTGATGTTGGTCAGCAGTGGATTGCTCCGCGCCGTTCCGCCGCCCGTCACCTCCGGCGTCCTCACCCGGTCCGCCTCGATCAGATGCAGCCGCAGTGAGTACGGGGCCAGCGGCGTCACCGTTGCCCGCTTCACCAGTGCGAACACGTCGCCGCTCATGGGCCATGAAAGCGCCACAAGCTGCTGCATCCCGTAGAAGTTGTTGACGCCGGTAGCATCGCAGGCCCGCTTATTGTTGGCCCACAGGGCAAACTCCCGCTGAACGGTTCTCTGCCAGGCCGCCGCCTGTTCCTGAGTCATCCCCAGCAGCTCCCGGTCGATGGTCGATTTCAGCCGCAGGCCTGGACCGACGATGTTCGTCCGCTGCCGTTTCAGGGCCGCCGTAGCAATGGGGGCTGTCTGGTACAGGATGCGGGATCGCTGCCGCAGGGTGTAGTTGTTAGCGTTGATGTCCTCCGATGCGCTCCCGCTCTCCACCGTGAAGCCTTTCAGCGCCTTCTTGGTGTGACTGGCCCCGCCGTGGGAATATCCCTTGTTCTGCACCCTGTCAATGGGCGCTCCTCGCGGCCTTGCCGGTCGTTTCTGTTCCACTTGTATCTCCTCCTTTCCTTCTTACCAGTCCCAGGGTATAGCCCCAACCGCCTTGCGGCGCTTGCCGCCGCGCAACTCCTCTTCCAGGCCGTCTATCTCTTTCTCCAGCTTTGCAATGGTGTCCTCAAGCTGAGGAAGGTCGAGCCTTGTCAAGTTCCGAGAGCCGATAGCGCAGCTCTTGACCTGCCCGCCCAACAGGGCCAGATAGGCCGCCTGTGCCTGCTCCAGCGCCTTCCGTCGGAACTCCAGGCGGGCCTTGATAACTGTCTTACTTGCCATGTTCACTCCTCCTGGGCATGAAAAAAGCGCCGGTCTCCCGACGCTGCCCGCATTATCCTGTTTACCAATCGTCCGCCGCGCTCTGCCGCTTCACAGCTCCGCGCCTGCGTGTCCGCTGCGGCTGCACAGCCTTCTGCTCTGGAGCTCCCTTCAAGCGACGCTCCACGGCATCCATGTCAGGATCAAGCACACGCAGGGCAGCCATGGCGTAGTTCCGGCAGTCAAGCGGCTCATTCCGTTCGTGCCCCTTGAGCACCTTCCAGACCGTCCGCTTGCGGCCCCGCTCCAGCGTCTCCTCCTGCACCTCTGACATAAGTCCGGTAAAGTATCGGTAATCATACCCGGCCTCCGGGGCCCGGTTGAAGTGGCAATACTTCGGGCCGGGCTCCAGCACCAGCAGTGAGCCCTTGAGGATGTCCGTCTTTCCGGCATCCACGCCGATGGTATAAAGCCACGTTTCCCCAAGCGCCCGCCCATTGACCACGATCTTGACCTTTGACGGCGGGCGGGTGTACGGCTCGCCCTCTCCTCCCTTTCCCTTGATGGCGAATACACGCTTGCCCAGCCTTGCCCGGCACTGCTTATAGACGCTCTGCGTCTTATGGCCGCCGGAGTCAACAAAGGTCAGAGATATGGTCAGCCCGCGCCCACTCTCGAATTTGTAAACATGGTCTATCACATCGTCCAACCGGAGCCATACTTCATCGTCGTTCGGGTCGCCCATGATGACGCCCTTCTTGATTCCCCAGCTCTCGCCGTAGTGCCCCCAGCCGACCACCTCATACTCCAGGCGGTCATCCTGAGTATCGACGCCGCACGTGAGCACAAGCACGCCCTCCGGCAACTCTACCGGGGAGCCGTCGACCCTGGTCCCGTAGTCCTCCCGGCGGGCAAGCATATCATCCTCACTCGCAAGTCCCCCGCGATCCTCCCACAGCTTACCCAGCTTTGTGTTATAGACCACCTGGAGCTTGCGCGGATCTTTCCGGGCGTCCAGGAACTCATAGACGATCTTCTCCCACGGCTGCCAGGGGGACGCGAAACCGTTGAGCCAGAAGGAGCGATGCCCCTTGTGGATGGCCTCCGGGTTGTCAGCGACCCACTCTGCAGGTTGCCGCCTTATTTCCTCCTCGGTGGAGATACAGGCGCAGGACGGGCAGCACCACCATACACCAGTCACCTTGTAGTCCGTTTTTCGGCCAGCCTTAAAGGTATCGAACTCAAACTTGATGTCGTCAAATTCGATCTCGTGCCATGCCCCACAGTGTGGGCACTGGTGCTTCCACCTCTCCTGTGTGCCGTCGTCGAATGCGTCCGCGATTGGACTCGCCCCCTTGACGGTACAGGTTGACACGTCCACAAGCTTGGCGTTGTAGTAGGTGATGGTACGGGCGTCGGCCAGCTTCCATGGGTCGCCCTCCGTGCCAGCAGACAGCGCCCAGCGGTCCCGCTCGTCGCCAAAGATGTAGCGAACTGGCGTGGATGCCAGGGCCGCCGGGGAGTTGGAGCCGATGATGGACAGGGCCCCTCCCGGGAATGATTTCTCCTGTACGGTATTGGCGCTGTCCCGGCCTTTGGCATCTGCCACCTTCCTCCTGAGCGTCGGGCAGTCCCGCACCATGGGGGCGATACGCCGCCGGGAGAACTTCTTCGCGTCGTCGATGTTCGGCTGGATATACAGCATGGAACCGGGGTCCTGGTCGATGGCGTAGCCGATGCAGTTCAGGATGAATTCCGACTTGCCCACCTGAGAGGAGGCCACCATGGTCAGGTGTCGCACCCTTGGGTTCGAGAAGGCGTCCATAGGCTCAACCAGGTACGGTGTCCGGGTGTTGCGCCACGGCCCGGCCTCTGCGCTGCTCTCGCGTGATAGCACTCGGTAACGCTCCGCCCATTGGCTGACGGTCAGGTCTGCGGGCGGAGTATAGCTTGCAAAGGCCCGGGCGAATGTCCTATCAACGGGCCGTATCCGCCACTTTTTAGTCGTCATCGTCTCCGTGCCGTTCACTCCATCCCTGCCTTTCCCGCACACGCGCCTTGTATTCCTCCGGGTCATAGCGGTACTCAGACAGTCGCTCCAGGAGGTAGTAGACCTCTCGCTTTACCCTGTCGGCCTGCTCCGGAGCGGTGTGTGTCCCGGCCAGGTCAACGGCCAGTTTCCCGGGCATTGCCATGAGCATGGAGCGCAAAAAAAGGACATGGTCGGTCATAATTACCTCCACGTCCTCCGCTCTGTGCATCTTACCCTGGAGCTCTTTCAGCTCCATTTGCGCCGCCTTGGCCTTTGCCTCCTTGATGTCAACCTCGGCCCTCAGCTTCGCCTCTTCCAGCTCCGCCGTCGTCTGCTTCTTCTCCCGCCCATTGGCCTTGTCCGATAAGTATGCAACATACATCTCAACCGTCTTGTCCCAGTCATAGCGGCGGCCCCTTGGAGTCTCCACGGTTTCCAGCACCCCGTCGGCGGTAAGCCGTTGCACATTTTTCGATGTCATCCGGAACACCTTTGCGACCTGCGCAGACGTCCGATAGTCTACTTTTGCTTCCACGTTCATACCTCCTACCGAAATGGGTCAAAAATGAAAATCAAAAACTAGGCAATTCCTGGGCTCGCGAGCACCACAGCCGCCATTTCCCGCTGGAAGTACCTACGACACGCCGCCGTTGCTTATTTGCCGCCACGCTACGCCGTTTTTATTCTTTCTTGGTGTCATATCATAGGCCAAAGAAAAAGAGCCGTCACGCGGCCTTCTATGGCCTTGTTCAGCTCCCGTTCCCCTTTGCCTATATAAAGTAGATGTTCTATATATACATACGATATACACAATAAGAAGATATATAGTATAACTCGCGCACGCGCACGCGCGAGGGCTGGCAATGCAGCTATGCACCCAGTAGCCCCAGTGCGTTGGGGTCACACTCCAGGGAGCCCAATGCTCTTATAGAAGTCCTGGGCCATGCGCTTCTTGATCTCCTCTAGGTCTATGGTAACAGTCATGCCCTCAGCAATCTTGATGTCCCGGTAGTCGTGCTTTACGGCCACAGGCTCTATCATGTCGGCTACGATCGGAGACTCTACGCTTGCGGCCATGTTCTTCTCGGGATAATACATAAGCCCCTCCATGCGCTTATTCTGGCATGTGTCCTGGAAGGGGCACTTCCGGCATCCGCTCCACATTCTACTCAGTCCCATGTCGTCCTCCTATTTCCCCATATACCTCTCCATGTAGTGATCCATCCGCTTCTCCAAGCCATCTCCTATTACCCGCTCAATGTTCTTTGACGTTCTGTGCCCACTAACCATTTGCGGAAGAGATACGGTCTTGATAGCTTCCACGTCGCTCCTATTCTTGCTCTTGCGCTGGAATGGGATGTACTGGGTCTTTTCCGCCGATCCCGCCCCCGTGTGCATGAGCATGATGGGGGAATGGTCGCTTTTTTGTGTACCCTCCCTACGGAAGTTCTTCCCGAGTGCCGCCCTCTGCTTCTTGGTCATTTTCTTGACCTTGCCCATGGTGGCACGCTTTCCATTAATGAAAGTCGCCTTCAAGGTGTAGCTGCCAGCCTTCGGCACAGTGGGGGACATGGAGAAGTGTGTGGGCGTCAGCGCACTTCCGGTATAGGTGATCTGGACGTTTTCCAGGCTGTCACCCCTCACCCTTACCTTTCCTACCTTCTGACCGGTGATCTCAGCCTTTTTGACGCCGTAGACCTTTGACACCTCTGCCGCTATCCATGGCGGAACGCGCTTCTTCATGTCTCCTATGGTGCTGTTTATGACCTTCTGAGGGGCCTTCCCTAGCGCCTTGAGCTGCTTTTGCAGATTCTTCATGTCCTTAATCTGGACAGTGACCGCCATTTTGCTCACCCCTCATTTCGTTAGGTCTGTCCATCACGGCCACAATGCCTCGCTTGGTCAGGATCTCGTGAATGATCAGGCGGCCCTTCTGCGTCCACTGGGTGGTGATTCTGGTGTCCGGTCTGCCATCCGTGTGGATGAAGTGGAATGTGCTGGACTTGGTGTATCCCTTGCCCATATGCCTGCGGTAGAGAATCCACTGGCCGTTGACGCAGTGCTGGAGCCCCTCCTCGTGGAGGATCCGGTTGAGCCGCTTGGCACTCATATCATAGTCCGCTGCAATCTGCGTGGTTGTCATGGTGCCGGTGCTGTTGAGAATTGTGTCGATATACTGCCGCATGGGTTCGAACTCTGCGATGACCTGCCGCTGCTGCTCGTTCTCAGCCAACAGGGCCAGCTTCTCCTCCTCCGCATCAGCCAGAGCCCGCAGGGCTGAGGGGTAGTCCTTTGGCAAGGCTGGGCTGCGCATCGTCTCCCGCATCTTCTCAAAGGCGGTGACATAGGCTGCGGTGAACAGAACACCCTTCTCTCCGGTCATCTTGTTTGCCACCATGTCACATCCCTTTTTGGTCAGGAGGTAGCAAGGCCGAGTCTCGCCTTTGCTGTCTTGATAAGTGTGAGGGATAAAGAAATCTAACGAGCGGAATTTTCCGTTGGTTAAATGCTTCATGTAGCCATTGACTTTTTCGAGCAAATCAGCGTGGCGAACGTTTGTCATCTCGGCCACTTCCCGGCTGTCTACTACATCTTCGCCCTTTAAGCTGACTACCTGTAATTCTTTCACGCGAGAGGCCTCCCTTCAATTTGAATGGAGAGGAGGCGGGGGATTGCCCGCCATGCGTTTCCTCTCGTTTTGTCCGCCCCTGCCTCTTGCAGCATGAGAGCGGCATATAAAAAGCCCGCAGGAACGCTTCCTGCGGGCTTAATCTGTTCTGTCGCTGATTCAGCGCCCTTCCCGTATCGGCTCGGGAGGTTGGCCGGTGGGCAACTATACGCCCGTCCATCCAGGCGTCGGAGTATGAGAAAGGCCGCTCCAGGTTCCCCCGTGCGGCCTTTTCTGTATTATGCGGCTTGTCGGCCGCCTGGTGCTCCGATGGTCCTATGGTACACCCAAAACAAACCATCATTCAATGACATTTGCTATCATTTACTGACATTTACTATCAAACATTTAGATTTCTCTTAAACCAGTGCGCGAACTGCCAATTCCTACAAGTGCGATATGCTTTGATCTTCGCTTTTGGATGCTCCATGTCTATATAGTCCTCAGAAATCGCCAGCTGCTCAGCGTCCGCTATGTCCACCACGATCCCGTTACTCTCATAATGAACCGACTTCCCGGGTGCCGGTCTGAATGCAAGGTGGAAGTTATTCTCCCATCTGAACGGCTGCGCCACGCCGCAAAGGTAATAGACGGAATCTTTCAGGTCAAGCCCGTGGACGGTCTTTCTTCCTGGTGTGATCCGCTTATCATACTCACCGATCAGACTCCGGGCACAGTGCTGTGATAAGTCCACCGCCTCTACTGTTTTGAGCCATATATATTTGAAATCTGCGTTTATGGATAGGGTGTTGATCCTCATTGTTCTGTTCCTCCTGTAATCTTTTTTGCCGCATAGATTGCGTTATCGGTCAATTGACGTTGCCATGCCCCCTGAGAAGGGGCCCACCGGAATCCCCGGCTCTTGAGGTCCTGCTTCATGTCATCGTCTGGACGGTCATCAAGGATAATCTGGAGCCGGTTCAGCTCGGTATTGATGACCACCTCACCGCCGTCAAACTTCCAGCCCTCCGGCACGTCTCCGGCTTTCAGCTTCTCCAGTTCCTCAAGTCTGGCCTGTACCCGCTTGATCTTCCCCCGCAGGCTGGTCAACTCAAAGTCAGGTGCCGGGCGCTGTGCAAAGGCCGGGGCCTCAGCTATTGCCTTGTCCATGCGGGCGGCGGCCTCATCGGGCATATCCCGGAAGCCCTTCATGGTCTTATGCTTCCGGTAGTGGGCGTTCATGGCCTTGTCCGTCTCCAGTCTATCTTTCAGCCGCTGGAGCTGGTCCTCCAGCAATTCCCGAGCGTGCGGGTCGGCCAGATCCACGGGACCGGTGCCGATGCTCTTGATCCTGCTGAGAATCCCCTGAATCTCCTCGTACTCTTTCCACAGGGAATCCTCACGGGCGTTCTGACGGTTCTTCTTTCTTGTGGGAAAGTTGCCCGCACCGCATACCAAAACGCTGGGGCAACTTGCCCCGTTGCGGTTGTAGTCGTTGGTCCACTGAGCCAGTCGGCGGGCGTAGGCATCCAGCAGGCCGTCCAGCTTTTCGTGATAGTACGGGCTGACGTTCTTTTTCTTGTGCTCCACCAGGGCGGAGGCCTTGTCAACGGCGGCCCGGTATTCATTGGTGGCACGGTTCTCGGGATAGTCCCGCATGGACATCATTTCATGGGCACGGCGGGCGGTGTTCTCGTCGATTGGATAATACTTCATAGTTCTTTCTCCTCTTAGCGTGGTTTTGCCCTGCCATCATCAGGCCGGGTAGGGCAGTTCCCGGCGACGGGCCGGTGGGCCCGTTTCGGCTTATATCTTCCATCCTTTTGTGGTCGTCAGTGTGCCCCCTCCTTGAATGGCCCCGCCGATGGTCTGCCCATCGCGGGTGACGCCCTCATAATGGTCCAGGTAGAGCAACGCCCTTTCATTACCAATCAGCGCAGCATCCGGTTGAACTCTCTTCGGATCTCCTTAGCACACTCGGTGTCGATGTCCTCCAGGTAAGTGACCACCTGGCAGTGGATGTCGATCCGGTCATTGACCTTCATCATGCGGACCATGCAGGTATTCGCGCTTGGGATCTCCATAACCACCACAACGATCTGTCCCTTGTGGACCACGGGAGTGTTTGCCTCCTCCGCCATCTTCATAACATCGCTGTATCCGAAGCCGGCTTTCAGACAAGCGCCTTCCCCGGTGATTCCAAGCTTTCCACCATCATCCAGAAACAGCTCTCCGTGGGTCGTCATTCCCTCATACCTCCGGTCTTTTCTGTCCCAGGCCACGCGCACCCGACATCCCTTGGCGTATCGGCTGCCCTCAAATGGCCGGTTCTCCATGTTGATTCTCAAAACCGGGTATTTCCCGAAATTCATTGCCGCACCAATTTCATGCCTATCAGTCAAGTACATCATTTCAATTTCCTCCCGGCCAGTGGCCTGTCGCTCTATCTTTTCGGCGTATTGCCATGTTGTAAATTCCTTACACTTTGGTATAATGGGGGCGGTTGGTGTAAGGTCCAACCGCCCTTTGGGGTTCGGGTCTGCGGGTTGCTTGCTACGGCTGCCGCAGGCCCTTATTTATGCCTTGACCTTGCTGTCCCGCACAATCTTTGCCGCGGTCTCGGGGTCTTTGGCGGTCGCTTCAATCAGTTTTGCGATGGTTTCGAGGTACTGATTGAGCTCGGCTGTGGTCATCTGATCCATGTCCTCCCTCCTTTCTTAACGGGGTCCGCCCCGTCCTTACATGTATTATTGTACATTATCGTGAACATATTTTCAATAGACAGTGTACACAACAGTGAACATACATTATTGTTCATTATGTACATTTACGTGAACGCCTCAAAAAAGATATAATAGGCTCTGGAAAGGTGGTGCTCAAATGCCTATTGTTTATGACAAGCTGTTCGACCTATTGGCCCTGAAAGGGCATAGCTCAACCTACTGGCTCCGTCAGAACGGCGTTCATCCGGCAACTGTGAATAAACTAAGAAAGGGAGAGCGAGTAAATACAGATACTATTGAAATGCTCTGCCGTCTGTTGGATTGCCAACCCGGAGACATTATGAGATATGTGCCTGATATGTAAGAGAAGGCGGCCCGCCTGGGCCGCCTCTTTTTATGTCCTATTGAGCGATGAGGCAAACGCTTCTACAAACGCCGACATCCCGTCGCAGATGGCCCAGGCTACCCGTTGAAGCTTCTCACCTACCAACTGAATAACATCGAGGACATCCGGCAATGATGTGTATGCCATATATGCCTTTTCGTAGCTCACGCGGCCACCTGCTGCACGATCCGCGAGTTCGTTCGCCTCGTTCCGGCTGATCTTCCGTGCCATCAGCAGCTTTACAAAACGCTTTCTTGTCATTTATTGATCCCCCTAATATTCTGGAGGGCCCTACCATGCAGCCTATATACCGCCTGCATCTGGCCCTCATCATCGTCACCGTATATCGCTATGGCGACGTCTCTCCATGGCATCAGGCGGCTGTAATCGCTGTCTGTATAGCGCAGGCGCAGCACCTCACGTTCGAGCGGGTTTTCCAGTGAATTGATAGCGGCGTCAATCCGTCGCATTTCCGCACGGTTCGCCTCCAGAATTGGCCTGATTTCTTCCTCGTATTCCATGCGCCGGATGACGGCATTTGCCATGCGGTCACTATTCCCGCCAGTGTGCTGTGAACCGTCCCCCATCCTCGACGCCGGGATCAGCTCCTCGTTCTTGAGTCGCTCCAGGCGCTCCAGCCGGTTCCGATTCTCGCGTCTTAGATGGATATAGTTCATAAGTCTCTTTTTGGTGATAGGTTCCACCATGCTGTTGATTCCTCCTGATTTATCGCCCTGATACTATGTCAATGTGATCCCCGCCTCCTCTTCCAGGGCGGTCATCAGGTCATTGATTGATACATACCCTCTCGCCACACTGTCAGATAGATAGTTGACCTCTCTCCACAGCCGGGCAAGCCTCACCTTTCCCCACCCCTCTTTGTCCCTGAGCGCCGAAAACATGATGGCAAAGGCATAGTCAACAGCATTGTTCTCGGCCTCCCTCTTTGCTTTCTCAACATCCGCCTTTGTCGCTGGCTTCCGGTGTGGATTCACTCTTTTGCGCTTTGACATCGTTCCTCCTCCATTTCCACAGCAAAGGACAGGCGGCATAGGGCGTGAGCCAGATGATCGTTACTCTCATCACCAGCCATCCAGGCGAAAAGATGGGTGAGGGCCCGTCCCACATGTTCCTCCGCTGGAATCAGCTTATAGTTGTCCTTTGGGTAATGGTGGAGGGCATCCGCCTCATACCGCACTCGGGAGAGGGCCAGCATGGCCCGAGGCGGGAGCCATTCGGACTTATATGGCCGGTGGTGCTGCCTGCCGCCCTGGCCGTTGGTTGTGACTTCGGTTTCTTTGGAAAGCCCGGAACCCGTGCAATTTACATTCAATGTTGCTCAATCCTTTGCAATTTTGTTTGTTTCGGCCGCAGTGATGTTTTGTCTCACGCCTTTGGCTCATACAGCCTGCAAAACGGTCTCGGGATATTTGCGATTACAACCTTGTCTTTTGCTCTGCACAAAGTTTCTGTCCCAATGCAGTTCAATGGCATCATCAAATCTCTCAAGTGCTTGCAGAATTTACAACGCCGGTGCTTTTTGCGCCACTCCAGAACGGTCATCCTCGATCACCTCGGCTACAAAAGTCATCATCCGTCACAAGGACACACCCGGAATCCCGGTTGCAACATCGCTTCCCGAACTCTTTATCGTAGGAGCTCTTCTTACACTCCCGGCAGCGGATCCCCGGAACAGCGTTAACCGTTGGAGCTCTGTGCAAATCCTCCAGCTTTATAAACCACTCGCTTTTTGGAAAGCATCCGCCTATTACCTGAAAAGAATATTTCTTCTTCCTGTTAAGTACGTCAGCATCAATCAGCCTCATGAGCTCCTCCGTCCATCTTTGCTCCGCAGTGAGGGCAATATAAATACTCCTCATTTCCTTTTAATTCCAAGTGCTGACATACTGAACACTTACAACTGATGAGTCCTGTTGACTCCCACCGTCCATGAACTACCGGCGCAACGTCGGCGGCGGGTGCGTGGGCAATTTCAGCCCATGCCGCTACGTAGTCTCCGCTTGTGCGCTTTACCACATCTAAGGCAAAGCTGCGCTCAATGTACTCAGCCATCTCCAAACATCTCCCAGTCATAGTTCTCCCAATAAGGGCAAGTCCCATTTCCCCCGGTCTGGTACACATCTGCATCCTCGTTGGTGCAGACACCATTATCGTCCCACCAGTGGCACGTCCCGCAGGTCTTAACCATCCCGTTATCCTTTCAGCGCAGCCTCGGCGGTTTCACGGGTGAGCTTTTCAGCCACAGCGTCCGCAATATACCGCGTCACGGGATTGTTATGATAGAAACAGGTATTCATCGAGGATTTAAGCGCATTTTCTCCGTCCTTATCCGTGTACCCACCAGCTTGCAGCACCACGCACCGCCCGTCCCGGTCCGCCTCGGCCAGTTCGCGGAGACGGTCCAGGTCGTATTCGTCGCCCAGGATGTCCTCGATAGCTGCAAGGCGGTCTATAACATCCGTTATTTTCATTGTCTGCTGCAACGGTGTAGCTCCATCTTTGTTTGCGATTGCCGCTCGTCCATCCTTTCTCCATATAGTTAACCGATCCATGCTCATTCCTCCTCTGCTGGCTGGCGGAGCCAGTTCAAGCGGCACTCTTTGCAACTCACTCCATCGCAACGGACATCATCGAGGTCTCTGATGCAGATGCCTGCGCCTAAAAACCATTTTGCCAGCTCCTCATTGCTCATGGGCCGGATTCGGTCGGCGTTAGTGACGATCTTCGGCGCATATGCCCCGCAAGGCCACGTTAGACCAGATCCAGTTCGACAATCGTCATATTTGGTACAGCTCTGGCATTTCATTGATTGCCCCCCTCTCCCTCCGGTAGGCAGCTTCCCGGTGGCTCCAGCAGCGGCATCCAATGGGTGACGCGCTGATATTTTTTCTTCGCCCATGCGGTTTTACCTCGGAATGTATCCATGCCAACCCGTCTCTCTGGCCTAACGCTGTCCCAATAGCATGGGTGGTACACAACCAGATATTCTCCTGGAGCCTCTGGCAGCCTATCATCCACGCTCACCCACGCCTCCCGTTCGATGTTGGCGGGAGGGTAGGCGTAGGCAAGCCAAGTCTTTCCGTATGTGTCCTTATCCCCAAACCCCTGGGACGCTCCAGCGCAAGCGATAAACCAGCATTGGCTCATATTAACAACGCGCACGATAAACCATTCTCCAGGCTTACCGCTTATAAGTGATACGCCCCAAACCGGCTTCCCGTCCATATTCCGCAGCTGCTCAAGCGTCAAAGGATCATTCCCGTACCCTCTCACCGCCTCAAGGCAGGTCTCCAGCACGCTGATCTGCTCCGCCCACTCAGGAGTCATAGGGCACCCGTTGATCTTTGGAGCGCGGCGCAGTGAACGCAGCTCCCATTCCAGCCAATGGATGGCTTTCTCTCTTGATTCAGTCGTCATGGTTGGCCTCCTTCGCCTTCTTCGCAGCCTCCAGGCACTGTTCGCACTTCTGGTACTCCCCCGGGAGCCATGCGCCGAACAGGGTGCATTTCGGTAAGTTCCGCTCAACCGGCGCTTTCCGCCCATGGGTCCGGTCCCGGTGGGTGTGATACCGGCAGGCTTCTTTACCCCAAAAATCCCCGGCATAAAGGCACCGATCTTCAAGTCGCTTATCATACGGGATCTCATGCTCAACAACTATCTTCATAGCTTCCTTTCTAGCAGCCCCCACCGTTTCAGCATGGACCGGATGGTGCTGCGTTTCAGCCCTGTTTCTCTCATTATTCGCCTCATCTGACAGCCCCGCCCCCACAACTCCCGGACCTGCTTCTGGATCTCCGGGTCCTTGGATGGCATATGTCTCCTGCCAGGGCCTGGGCAGTGGTCACAGGTCTCAGGTGGATGGGTGCAGCGCTCGCAGGCGCGGATCTCATCGGCGCATACCGCCATCAGTTGTCCCTCCTGTCTCCAAATTTGGCCTTGAACTCCGGGCAGGTCCCTCGTTCACACAGTCGGGACGGGTGCGGGCACTCCATCATGCAGAAGGCGGCCCACTCTTCTCTCGATTTGCGCCGGTCGCCGTCGTGGAACTTCTTCCCGCGCCCCGGCTTAGTTCCGCCGCTAATTCCGGCCCTAAATGGATTGAGTTGTTTCATTGGCGTTCCCTCGCACATCCTGCCCATCTTTCAGGATGACATATTTTTTATTCAACCCGCGCCGGACCCGGCTCACCGTGGAGCGGAATGACTGCGCCGATATGATCCCGAGTTGCTGCATAATTTCATCCCTGGTCCCCTGGGCCAATAGCTCATCCGTAGCGGCGTGGTACACATGCCAGTAGGCCGCACTCCACCCCCGTCCGCTATGGTTCGCCGGAAGGTTGTTTCTCTCGCGCCAGCGGAACACAACTCCGTGAGATAGTCCCATTTCCGCCTCAATAGCGATGTCTGACATGCCCTTGTTGTACCTTTGCATGATTTCCAGCTCCCGCCCCATGCGGGAAGGGGGTTTTGGCGGGGCCATGTGCTCCAGCACCTTGAATGGCCCCACAGCGACACCCCATGCCTCAGATGCCCACGCCCGGTATTTATCACACCAACCGTCGCCATATGGGCATGTATCCGGGTCCTGGACCCCGTCCATGCGCCTGCATAGCTCACATGTCCAACATGGCACGGTATCGCTTAATTTCATATCGTCCTCCTATTAAATCGGGATCGTCATTTGCCAGTCCCCTGGGGCCCTGGTTATCGTGATCTCCGTCCTCGGGTTCTCTTTGTCGTACAGTACGCGGCTCCCGTCATGGGAGACCACGATCTTACTGTTATCGTCCGCGATAATTCCCGCCTCCACCAGCAGGTCGTCCACGGCTGCCAGCAGGTTCAAGCTGTCCACCCGTCGGCGCGTCTGCATATAGAACAGGCACTTGATGTTGATTTCGCAGTCTATCGGCCGGGGAGGGCGTGGGCGCAGATACCACACCGCCCGCTCGGCATATTCGTCGTGGGCCTTGCCCTGCCGGATGAACTGCTTCTCCTTCTTTCCACACACCGGGCACTTCCGGCCCGATCCGGCGATCATCTGGTGGTTCTTCTTTGTGCGGGGATCTCCCTTGATGATGTACTTGATCTCAGCCATATGTCCCCCTAAATCCCCAGCAGCCGGTTCCGCTCTGCATAGTGGTCAATGACTGCCCGCCGCCTACGGCTTGTCCCGTCGATCTTTACCGGATGGCAGAGCTCAAGCACACGGTCATAGATCCGCTGCCGCTGCATATTCTTCGGGTTCTTGATCTCCTCCAGCGGAATGTTGGTGGTCACGATCAGCGGACGGCCAGCTCGATAGCGGGCGTCGATGATGTTGTATACCTGCTCCTGCATATACTCGCTCTCACGCTCCACTCCCAGGTCGTCAATGATAAGCAGGTTGTTCCTGTTCAGGCCGTTCAAGTATTCCTGCCGCCCCTCAAAAATGGCCTGCATATCATTGATGATCCGTGTAAAGTTGGTCATCTTAACAGATACCTCTTGCTCAAGAAGAGCATTCGCCACACATGCAGCAAAGAAGCTCTTCCCCGTTCCTACCGGCCCATAGAGCAGCAGCCCTATGTTCTTCTCCCACATTTTCCGGAATCCGTCGGCATAGCGCCGCATGGCATCGGATACCACGGGGTTCTTCCTATCATCATTTTCAAAGGTGCAAGCGGCGTCAGCCTCTTCCATGAGGCTTATCCTGCGGGCCCGTTCAATCCGCGCCGCCTTTTCTCTTGCCTGTTCTGCCTCTCTGGCCTCTATCATGCACTGGCACATAACCGGGACCGTCCGAATCGTCCCGAGTACATCAACCCTCGTCTGGCGGCGGGTGCGGCATTTTCCGCAATACATCAGGCCATCCTCTCCCATGTAGTCGCCTGACTGCATGGGAGGGGCCGCAACTGCTATTTTGTCAATAACGGACTCATACAGCCCCATCATGCTCATTCCTCTCAGTTTGGTATAAAGTCCAGGTCATCGTTCCGATCCGGCCCGCCTTGGCCCTGGTGGTGGTCGTCATAGTTCCCGTCAAGGACCTTCGCCATATTGGCATCCTTGATGAGCCAATCAAAAGATGCTGTCCAGTTGCGGTTGTTGCGCCCCTTTAAGAAGCTGCTTTTCTCCGCCTTTGTGAATAACGTCTCAAAGTCCTCCAGCGTGTAGCCGCTGACAAATCGGGCCTTGATTGCCTTTCTACGGGCATCAGAAAGAGCCTTACAGCGCGGAAAGGATTGGCAGATTGTGTTATATAGGCTTTTGATAGTCTCATATGGTGCAGGGGCAGGGGCAGGCGGCTCGTCCGCCGTTTCCCCCTCTTCACTCCCCTCACCTAACCTATCCTGACCTAACCTATCCTTACCTAACCTAACCTGTGTCTCCAACCTGGACACATCATGTATACATTCTGTATCCATGACCGAATATGACTTGTTTTGCTTCACAACAAGGGAGGCTCGTTCATCTTTGTAGACGGTTGGTTTGAACCGGTCCTTCTGGATATAATTGTGAATAAGCCAATGTTTGATAACGCAGACTCCGCTCTCAAACGGGATAACAAATCGCTTTGCAATCAAAAGCTTTACATCATCGTCAGACGCTCCGGTCATGCGCTGGATCTTCTTCGGGTTGTTCACGAACCCCTCATCATCGGCCCTCATAGACAGGTGGAAATAAAGGGCCTGTGTTGAGAGCGGCATATCTAAAAAAGCATCGCTATCAATAATTGTCTTTGCAAACATCCTACGCTCCGCCATGGTTTACCTCGCTTCCAATGGGGGCGGAGTATCCCGCCCCCACATTGAAGTTACTCTTCCGCTGTTTCATCGGAAGGCACACCGCCTTCACAGTCAAAGAACTCATCAAAGCTGTTATCTCCGTCAGGATCTTCGGCGTCCTCTTCCACCAGCGCGGGAGAAGGGGAATTGCTCTCAACCACGCCGATCTTGTCGGCAAAGAACGCTTCCTTGTACGCAGCGTTCAGCTTCTTCGCAAGCCCCTTTACCTTGTTCATAAGGGCGTCCGACATGACAAGGCGGCTGTCAGTCTGAATTTTCAGACCGTCCAACTCAAAGATGAGCCGGAGCTTGGCGTCTCTGCTGGACACGCTGCCGTCGGTGTTCTCAAAAAGGGCCACCTGGGCCTCCGGGCTTGCATCCTGGGAGATCGTCAGCACCACGGGATAGGAGCGGGTGCGGAAGGTATGGACAAGGTTGTTTTCGGCCAGAGTTTCGGCCAGTTTGTTCTCGATCTGTGCTACATTCGAATATGCGTTCATTGGAAAACCTCCGTGTATTTGAGTTAGAACGGCAATTCGCCGTCATCTTCGTCGATATTCTGGAACCCGCCGGTGGCCGGTGCGGAATACCCGCCGCCATATGACTGGCCGCCATAGCTTCCAGCGCCTCCGCCGTCGTCTTTGGGCTTGGAGTCTGCAAAGTACATATGATCGGCCACCACCTCGGCGGTACGGCGCTTATTGCCGTCCTTGTCGGTCCAGTCGCGGAGCTGGAGCCGCCCTTCCACCACGGCCATACGGCCCTTTCGGAAGTAGCGCTCGGCAAGCTCTGCCGTATTACGCCAGGCCACGATGTCGATGAAGTCCGTAACCTTCTCACCAGTCGCCTGGTCCTTGAAGTCACGCTCCACCGCCAGGGAGAATGACGCAACGGCTGTGCCTCCCTGTGTATGCCTGAGTTCAGGGTCACGGGTAAGGCGGCCCATGAGGATGATTCTATTCAGCATCTATCAACCATCACCAAAGAACGCGGCTTCGGGGTCCTCCTCGTCGGGCTGTCCACCAGTGATCCGCGGGTCAATCACCTCGCCAGTGCTCTCATCCACGCGAATGGGCGGCTCTTCGGTGACCGGCGTCACATCGAGAATCGTATCAGGTACGCCCATTTCCTCGGGTGCGTACATACTGCCCAGGTCCTCGGGGAACGCCTCGCGGAGCGCCTGGGTGAGCGCCACCTTGCGGATCATGGTGCCGGGCTTCGCCTTCCAGTTGGAAGTCGGCTCCCCGTTCTTCATCTGGACGTATTCGTCAAACTGGACGGTGATCTCGACGGGGTGCTTGTACCCCTTCACATAGACCGTCGCCCAGCCGCCCACCAGGGCCTCGTTCTCCAGGTGGATGGTCCCGATCCGGTTCTCCAGATTGCCGTCCGACTTGAGCACAACAACGCCCGCCTGCTGCCCTTCATAGTTGGGGTTACGCATGGCCCGCTTGGTGATGGCATCCTTGCCGACAACCATCGTCGCCGGACTATTACCGTACTTGATGAGGTACGCTTCCCGCAGGAAGGGGTTGAGGCGGTTGAACTTGCAAAGGTTCAGGAACATGACCACCTCTTGGTCGGACACGTTTCCGTTGCCGTTCACCAGATAGTTGCGAATGATGGCCGGGGACAGTTTGACCGTCTGCCCGTTGACCTCGAACTCGACAACCTTGTCGTTGGCCTTCCTGCCAATAAGAGAATTAGAAACTGCCATTTATTTTCCCTCCAAAATATTGATGAAATTGTGAATCCCGCGCCGGTTGGAGCCCATGATCTTGCCGGTGGATGCCCAAAACTGGCGCAGCTTACCTTGCGAGTCCCAGGCGTGGAAGTGCCCGATCTCCGCATTTTTCAGAGCGTAGCGGATGCCGTGTTTCTCGAACTCGCGCTCCGCATATGCGATGCGCTCAGGTGTCTTTGCCACTCGCTCGCGGTGGTTCTGCTTTGCGTGCTCCCGCAGGGCGTCATATAGCTCGTCCCTCACAGTTACACCCTCTCAGGCCGGATGCCGTTGGCCTTCATGTAGTCGCCCAGCCCCTGGAGCTGTGTTCCAGTCACCCGGATGCGGAAGGTGATGACGTGGATCTTCTCATGTCCGCTGTCGCCGCTCTGACGCGCCGCAGGGGCGCTTTCAGATCTGGCGGGTGTACGGGTATCCGTTGCAGATTCGGCGCACCCAGGGCCGCCAAAGCGCACTACATCGCCAGGCCGGAGACCATCAAACGCGCTAGGGGTGCCAGCGTCCACTACTCTGCGCCGATCCTGCTCAGCCTTAAACCGTTCCAGTTCCTCGCGCCGCCGGATGATCCGGTCCTTTTCAGACAGCGCCGCCGCAAGGTCGAAATCCTTTAGGAACACGCCCTTGACCTGCTGTGCGATGTCAGCCTCAAGCCCCAGGGTGTCGATGGAGGCCAGCCCCGCCTCGATCTTGTCAATCTTCCGGCCCAGCTCGTCGGTGATGGTCGCCATAGTCGTGGTGACATTCAGCCACTTGGGATTGTGCAGGCGCTCATAGGGCACCAGAGCCGCCAGGTTCCCGATCAGGGTCCCATAAAGCTCCTTGATCTTCTCCTGTTTCTCCTCCTTGCGAGCGGATTCGTATGCCTTGACCTGGGCGTCGATCTCGGCGGACTGTTCCTTGACCATGCCCTCCAGCTCTTTGGCCTGCTCCTCAAAGCTCTCATATGGCTGGAGATACATGGCCTTCATTTCCCGGCGCTTGACCGCGATGGCGTCAGCCAGCTTGTTCAGGTTGGCCCGGTCCTTCTTGGCCTGCCCAATGGTGTCCTCGGTATAGACGCGGCCCTTATAGGTGGCCAGGCCGTCCTCCAGCCATGCCTTGACCTCTGGATAGTTCCATTTGACTGCCGGGAGTGGCTGGCCGTTGGTAGGTTCATAGATTTGGATTTCCATATGCTTTTGTCTCCTTTCGCGTGGTTATCGGTATCACTTGAAAAAGTCGTCGAACAGGCCGCCGCCGGGAGTCGCGGGCTCTGTGATGTGCCGGAGCTCCCCATGGAACTTCGCCACTTCTTTCTCGGGCACGTCCACCCGGCAGACCCGGGCCTCGGAATCGCCCCATTTGGTGGGCACCGTCACGACATCGCCCACACTCAGGGGCACGTCTGCTCGGTAGGTGTAAGCCGCGCCAGAGTATCCGCTGCCGTACCGGCTACGGAACTGAACTTGAACAAGATCTGTCATTGGTCAATCCTCCTTCCGTTGATTATTTCGTCTGCTGACCACCCACAACGGAGGCGCTTATATACAGTCGTTCTAGATATGTGAGCAATCTCTGCAAAATCGGATAATGTATACTTCTGGCCGTTGTAAGAAATAAAGTTGCAGGTCCTTCGGTTCTTTTGCTGCGTTACATTGTCCTCCCACCTGCAATTAGAAGGCTCATAGTCACCATCTGGATCTATTCTGTCAATGGTCAAATTGTCTTGATAGCCATTACTCACGGCCCAAGAATAGAACGCATCAAAACTATTTCTCCACTCGTCACAGACAGTAATCCCACGGAGACCATAGTCTTTGTAGCTATGATGCTTTCGGTTATAGCATCTAGTTTTCATTCCAGACCAAATCCTATATAGACGGGTCTGCTTTCCGCTTTTGTCAAACGTAAGGCCATGTGTTCTGTGGCCTTTGGATTTACTACATCCACAACTTTTTACTTTCTGAGAAGTTAGGTCACTAGTGCGAATGTTTTTTTCTGTCCCACAGTCGCATTTGCACAGCCAAACAACTTGATGATTGGCCCTTATTCCAGTGTCTTTGACAACGGTCAATCTTCCAAACTGTTGGCCGGTTAAATCTTTCTTTGTGCCCATACAATCACCCTCTAACTAGCTTCCCTGCCTGACTGTCCTCCAGGGCGTACAGATAAGCCATTGCGGCGGTCTGTGCCCTGATGCTCAGGCTATCAATAATCCGCGCAGCCTCAGCCGCAAAGGCGGAGAGCTGTACGCCGTTCTGAACACTCACATTATCGCCGCTATTCCCGCACACGACCGTGGAGCAGTTCGCATTGATCGTGTAGTTGTTGACCACAGTTTGCATCTTGCTCGCCTCCTGCGCCTTATGCGATCTTCTCATATCGGCTTTCAGGTCTGGCGCAGAATTCAACTTCATAGCCCTTCATGCTACTACTCATGTAGTCTGCCTTGACAATGTAGTACCTGCCATCGAACTCGACCTCAGTAACAATGCAGTTCACAAAGTTGCCTTCTCGACCATACTCAACGCGGATAGCATCGCCAGTCGTGAGATTGGGAGCCTTGATGCTGATAGCCTCGAACTTGACCTCAGCCCACGCCTTCTTGAAGGCGGCGCTCTTGGAGTAGTAGCCGGTCTTGACCAGGGCGTTGGCTCTCTTGCAAACTTCGCTTCTCATGCTCATTGTTCTGTCTCCTTTGTTCCGGGTGTTCCCCCTTGCTATGTCCCCATTATATATACTTGCACACGTATATTCAATAGACATACCGTACAATATTGCACACGTATATTTGTTGAATTTATATACTTGCACACGTATCATAAATGGAAGTATAATATTTAAGCAAGGAGGGACAGCAATGGACGAGAAAAAGAGTAACGCAAGCACTAGGGCAAAGAACAAGTACGCCGCAAAAACCTATGATCGAATCCCGATACAGGTCAAGAAGGGGCACAAGGAAATCATCAGCGCCAGGGCCTCAAGCCTTGGCAAAAGCACAAATAAATACATCTGTGATCTGATAGACGCAGACCTAAGAGAGGCCGGGGAGTAATCCCCGGTTTCTTTTTGTCCTAAAGCATTCCTATATCGTAGGGAGCAAAAGCGGCGGTTCCCGGTCTTTCAGAACGTATTCATTCCAGAACTTGACTTCCTGCTCCAACAGATAGGCAAGGTCGTCCTCTACTTCGGCCCGCTCAATAAAGTAACTCTGCCTAGTGGTCTTGATCGCTCCATCCCACTCCCTCTTGAGCTGCGCGTGTAGCACGGCAAAATCCCAGCCAGTGGCAAGGAGCTGGTGCAGGATCTGGACATAGTAGTTGTCAGGTATTCCATCCTTCCACTTTTCCCGGGCGATGCTCCGCAGGATCTCGGAGGTTTTGATCTCCAGCACCCCACGGCGGCCTGTATCTTTCTCCACAAGACGCCCGTCCAGGGTGGAAAACAGCCATGGGTATTCCGGGTTGTGTACCATATCGAATACCCCGCCATAGCTCACCTCGTAGCGGTCAGCATAGTCCAGGGCAAACAGGTCACGGATTGGCCCCTCTGCTGCGTGCCCATAGGCAACGTGCGCGTTGCTGGATATGTCCGCCGCTTTTTTGCGTCTGGTCTTGATCTTCCAGAGGTCGGTGTTGCTCATGTACGGATTGCATCCGACAATCGCGCTGGCCTCGCTGGCCCCGATCCCATTCAGCCGTGCCTTTAGCCATTCGGCCTCTGTGGTGATGGTCAGCTCCATTTTTTCGATGCCTCCAGGACAGCCGTAGCGTATCCCCGGGCCCCGGTATCATGTCCGGCGTTATAGGCCGTCAGGGCCGCCTCCATGTCGCCGTCATAACGGTCCAACTGGTAGGCCAGGAACTCCATTCCGGTGGTGATGTTCTCCGTCGGGCTCAAGCCGCTCGGGAAATACTCAGGGTTGAGCTGGGCCAGGCCATAGCATCCAGAGGTGCTCAACGCATCCGGGTTGAAGTCGCTTTCCGTCTCAATCAGCCCCAGGGCCACATGGTAGGGAATCCCGTTGGCATCGCAGGCCGTGTGAAGCGCGTCCTGGATCTCAAAGCTCAGCGGGACATCCTCCCGGAAATACCCTTGCTCCACAAGGGCGGATTCAATCAGTTCTGCTTCCATCGGGTTCTCACTCACCTGTGCCTCCTCGGCTACTTCCAGCACAAGCTGAACTGACTCAGGAGTCATTTCAGGACCCATCTTGGAAACATCCGGTACCATAGTAGCCGCCTGGGCCGCCAGAGCAAGCGACACGCCAGCAATAGCCCCACACCCTACGCCAACCATAGCCGCGATAATTGTCGGCTTAAATCGGCTCCTGTGCTGTGTCTGCACGGGAACAGACATCTTAATCAATCGACCGTCGGCCAGATCCTCCACCTCGTCGATGGTGTAACCTTTCCGCAGGTCAAGCAGTTTCTTGCTTTCTCTTTTCATCCTCGGTTCCTTTCTCTGCCTTCGGTATGGCCCGCATAGTGACTGTGCAGCCGTATTTCTCGCTGAGTATGTCGGACAACTCAGCAAAAAGCTTGTTGACCACATTGCATTTTTCCTCTTGGGTCATCTGCATTCCGAACATGGTAGCTCCTTTCTGTGATTTTTTTCACACTGGTGCATGGACTAGGAGTTATCTCCGGCTCTTTGAGTTGTTTCGCCACTCATAAAGCGCTCAAAGTCCTCCTCCTTGATGATGTAGTCCCGGCCACTGGGACGACTGGCTTTCAGCTTCCCAGTCCTGCACCAACTCCAGACTGTTTTTATTTTTCTTCCCGTCAAAGTCGCTATATCAGAACAGGACAAATATCTGTTTTGCACAAACTCACCCCCCTCTATGTTCTTTTTTGTTGCCTTTTGTTCCGTTTAGTGATATTATAAGTATGTAGGCATTTTAAATATCACTTGTCGGATTCCGCAGACGGAAATCTGGGTGGTTTTTTGTTGCCTTATGTTCCGTCTACGACAATAATAACACCTGTTTGTTACGTTTGCAATACTTTTTGTTTCTTTCACGTTACATTCGTAGACAATCAACAATTTCAACAGGGGTGATTGTGTGTTTTATGAACGTTTTGCACTACTGTGCGAACAGAATGATGTAAAGGAAACTGCGGTGGCGCGGGAATTGGGTATGGGAGCGTCCGCTCCAGGTCGTTGGAAAAAGGGCTCAACACCCGATTTGGTTAACGCAAAAAAAATCGCCGATTACTTCGGCGTAACAGTTGATAGCTTGATTGGAGATAGTGTTCCGGGTACGAACACCGCAACCAATGTGTCAAACTCTTCCGTTGTTCAAGGCAACACTGGTGACAACGTAAGCATAAACAATGGGGCTGCCCAATCAGGGGAGGATACTCTTACCGATCAAGAGCTTGAGATCCTGCGGATATTCCGCAGCCTATCGCCCAGGGGGCAAAACGAAATGATGACACTCGTTTTCAATTTGGAGGACAAATATAAAGAAAGCTAAATCAGACGGCGGGAGGGTAGACCAAAAATGAGCCCGCGAGGACTGATTTTTGTAGAGGAGAGTTGTGATTGGGAAGCAGTATATGAACGTGTAAATAGAATTATTGTGGAAAGTGGACTGACGCGCCATAGAGTGGCTAGGATGCTCGGGCTCAATCCAGAGAGCCCGACATGGGTCCGTGACAAAGCCGCATTGCCTCCGTTAGAGACAACGTATACGGTGGCGGCGTTGTTGGGTGTACCTGTTATATGGTTGCTGACAGGAGATGGTCCCGCCCCACAGATCGGACGGCCTCAGTGCAACATGAGGCGCGGCGTTTCGGCGTCATCATCCGATGTATCGGAGAGCTCCGTTGTGCAGGGGAACTCTGGTACTGTTGTTATAAATAACATCGTTGCATCAAGCGACATCCAGAAGGAATTGTTTCGGGTATACAGCTTGCTCCCGCTGAGGGATCAAGTGGAGCTGTTGACCTACGCATACCGTCTGGAGGACAAAAAGGAATTACATAGAGGTTTTAGGTAAGGTTTATATGTTTTCAAAGTTCATTCGCATGATTTCTCCCAAAGCCGTATTAGCTGATGGAAGCACTTCTGCAAGTGAAATCCACATTCATAAAAGTACAGTTATGGTTGGTAACAGTGGGGATTATGTGTCAATGACAAACGGATCAAGCTCAGAGCCAGACAACCAGAACGGAGCCGATGAGCTGGAGATCCTGCGCATTTACAAAAAACTGAGTATTCGCGGCAAGAGCGAATTCATGCTTCATGTGTTCTCATTTGAGGACAAATATGACCAGGAAGAGATATAAAAAAGCCCTGCTCTGATGAGCAGGGCAAAAATTGAGGGTGGGTGAATGACAAGAAAGACATATGTAAAGTGGCTTATGAGCTGCGGCTTTCCACGGAATGAGGCCGAGGTCATGGCTATCACAACCAGAGAAAAAGGGATCAGCTATCTGGACGATATGCAGAGCCTCCAGAGAGGCGTTTCCGAAATTCTCAGAGGTATAGAACGCTTCACCCCGGTTCAGCTCCAGGAGTTCTTGGATGATGAATGGTATCGTGATGATGAAGAAGAGATATGAAAAAACCGTTTGAATAAGCAGAGTTAGAACGTAAGGGATGTTGTTTTATGATAGACGCTATTCTTGGACTTTTGGTCGTAGTCGCAATAGCCTATGCAATAGTCAGAAACAAAAAGGAGAAGAATAGAGAATCTAAGCAAGAAGTATCAAAGGCAGCAAGCGTTGAAACAAGCCCTGTCATTAAAATTTCATCTGACACAACATCGTATGAGGTAGATACCATGCTTGCAGAAGGTGAGGATATTTCTTTTGTAGATATCGGATTTAAGAGCGAGTCCGGAGGATATGTAAACTGGTCTGTCTATTCTATTGCCGGTAAAAACCCCGCTACAAATAGGCCAAAAACAAAAAGATATGAAGCCAAAAGCAAGACCTGTGCGGTTCAGATGGCGGAGGCAGACGGGCTGAAAGGCCCATTTGATATTTCAGTTCTCCCTCACCAAGAAGAGAACGAAAAGAAGAAGTATTTCCTTGATAAACTGAATGAGTATGGAGTTGTCCCTCCAGATGGGGCGGTCGTAGATGACCTGAGAGATATTTTGAATAGAGTCAGGTGGTCCAGTGACATAGTTTCTGAAAAAGAAGGACAGGATGGGGTCTTATATAGAAAGGTTCGGCCCATCAAAGGGCCGAGTGAAGGACTTGCAAAATATGCAGATGCAATGGGTGTTCATTTCTCAGCATATGTATCTGGGGATGCGTTGTTCAGCCAAACGGTTTATATTTTGACAGGCATAGAAAAGGCCGCTTTTTTTGCATACTGTGTTCTGTGTAGCCAAAGAAAGCACGATATTGGAGACCCTAGAACGTCGGAGTATGCGTCAAAGTTGTATGAGTTCGCAGATGCCGCAGTCAAGGACCAAGCAATTTATAAGTCAATCGTTGGCCGCGATACAGATGACTACCTTCATCCACACAAGGGGTCAAAGGCATATAAGGCAGTTGCAGATTTTTTCGGGTTATAAACAAAAAAGCCCCCCAGGTGCCTGAACACCTGGGGGGCTACTGCAAAAATCACACCACGCTAATGGAGACTGCTTTTTGCGTCTCTGAATATATCAGAGAATAGGGGATTTGTCAATGAAAACAGAAATAGACCGCATTATCAGAGTGGCCCTTTACATACGGGTATCAACCGAGGAACAGGTGCTGCACGGATACAGCTTACAGGCGCAGGAGGATGAACTTCTCCAGTTCGCAAAGGAAAAGAAATACAAGGTCATCGGGACATATCGGGATGAAGGTTTCTCGGCCAGAAAGCCCGCATTAAAACGGAAAGTCATGCAAGAACTACTCAAAGATGTCAAGGCCGGGAAGATAGACAAAATTCTCTTCATCAAGCTGGACCGCTGGTTCCGTAATGTCCGGGAGTATCACGTCATCCAATCCATCCTGGAGGCCAACGGCGTAACATGGCAGGCCACAATGGAGGACTACAACACGGAGACGGCTGACGGACGACTCAAGGTCAATATCATGCTTTCTGTGGCCGAGAACGAGGCCGACCGGACATCTGAGCGCATTAAGTTCGTATTCCAAAACAAAATCAACCGAAGGGAATATCCATATGGCCGTGCTCCGTTCGGCTACGTCGTGGAGAAGGTTGACGGCCTGCGCAAGCTAGTGAAGGACCCGGTCACCGAGGCTGCCATGACGGCATTTTGGGAATATACCATGAAATATAATAGCGTCCGCCGCGCCGGTGCTATGGTCAACGAGGAATTCGACACAAACCGCGCTGCCAAGGAGTGGCTGCGCACTGGCCGGAATGAGATATACTGCGGAACATTCGAGAATATCCCCGACTTTTGCCCCGCCTATGTGAGCCGTGAGGATTGGGAGAAGATTCAGGACCGAAAGAACAGTATCAAGAAAGCCCGGGCGTGGAACGTGTATCTTTTCAGCGGGCTTATCCGGTGCCCCGTGTGCGGGCATACGCTCAAGGCGACGTATAAGACATACCCGAATGACCGGACTATCAAATACAACGCATACCGCTGCAACCATGGCCGGGATAACACGGGATGCACATACAGATCCAGCGTGTCCGAAAAGAAAACGGAAAAGTATCTGCTTACTCATATACGCGAAATGTTGGAGGAGTATATCGTACAGGCAGGGCTTGAAACTGCCAAGGCAAAGAAAAAGCGCGTCATCAAGTTTGATGTCGCCAAGGCAAAAGAACAGCTCCGCCGCCTGAATGTTGCATACTTCGCCGGAAACATAGCGGACGATGAGTATACATCAATGGCAACGAAGCTAAAAGAGGATATTGCAAAAGCTATGGAAGCGCATGACCAGGAGGGAAAAGCCCCCGATGTTGGGAAACTGAGATCATTCCTTGATACGGACTTTGAGGCAATCTATAATACGCTCGAAAAAGAAGATCAGCGCCGCTTATGGCGCTCCATCATCAAGGAGATTCATGTGGAAAACAATCAGGTAACTGGCGTTACTTTTAACGCCTAATTTTCATAGTATTTTTAGGGACTAACATACCGTTTACGGTGGAGACCCCCGCGCCGCCGAAAAAGACGATGCGGCTGCTCCCGTCGATCCAGTCCTGAAGTGTTTCCAGCTTGCTTGTTTCCATGTGCGCGCCTCCCTGTTCCATGAATCGTGGATCTGGTTCCTTCCTCCTCATTGTACCCCCCCTGTCCCAAACCCGCAAGCCCCAGCGCAAAAGGGCGCGCACCGGAACAAAACCTCCGGTACGCGCCCTTTTCTCATTCTTTCCGCTGGGAGCAGTCCTTCCCGCAGGAGGAGCAGCCACAGCCACAACCGCAGCCGCCCTTCCCCCGGATCTGACGGCTGATCTGGCGGACCACATACCAGACCGCCCACACCGTCAGGGCCGCGACAGCCCCATAGATGATGTATTTCATAGCATTCCTTTCTCAGAACAGGAGGGAACCCACCTGATAGACCACCAGCGCCCCCAGATAGGCCGCGCCGATCTGCCACAGGATGGAGCGGATGGTCCACTTCAGGCTGTTCATCTCCCGGTAGATGGTGGATACCGCCGCCACACAGGGGACATAGAGCAGCACAAAGACCAGGAAGGCATAGGCAGCCACCGGCGTCTGGAAGGTCCCGGAGAGGGCCGCCGCCACGGTGGCGCCGCTGGCGCTGGCCGAGAAGCCGTAGAAGAGGCTCATGGAGGAGACCACCGCCTCCTTGGCCACCAGGCCGGTGAGCAGGGCCACAGCGGCCTGCCAGGTGCCGAAGCCCAGGGGGCGCAGCGCGGGGGCGATGGCCCCGCCGATGGCGCCCAGGAAGGAGTGGGAGGCGTCCTCCACCATGACGAAGCCGCCCGACCAGCCGAAGGACTGGAGGAACCAGAGCACCACGCTCATGGCCAGGATCAGGGTACCGGCCTTGACCAGGAAGCCCCGCACCTTCTCCCACACGTGCATGGCCATGTTCTTGAGGGTGGGCAGACGGTAGGGGGGCAGCTCCAGCACGAAGGCGGCGGGCTCTCCCTGGAACATGGTCTTGCGCAGCAGGATGCCCGACAGGATGGCGAAGCACAGCCCGATCACATACAGGGAAAAGACCACCAGGCCGCTGTACTGGGCAAAGAAGGCCCCCGCCAGCAGGCCGTACACCGGCAGCCGGGCCGAGCAGGACATGAAGGGCACCAGCATGATGGTCATGCGGCGGTCCTTCTCATTCTCCATGGTGCGGGCTCCCATAACGGCGGGAACGGTGCAGCCAAAGCCCATCAGCATGGGGATAAAGGCCTTGCCGGACAGGCCGAACCGCCGCAGCAGGCGGTCCATGATGAAGGCGGCCCGGGCCATATAGCCCGAGTCCTCCAGGAAGGAGAGCACCAGAAAGAGCAGGGCGATCTGGGGCAGGAAGACCAGCACGCCGCCCACGCCGGAGACCACGCCGTCCACCAGCAGGGACTCCACCCAGGGGGCCACCTGCGCGGCCTCCAGCCCCGCCCGGATGCCGTCGGAGACCGGGCCGCTGATGAAGCTCTCCACCAGATCGGACAGGGCCTGCCCCGGCCCGAAGGTCAGGGCGAACATCCCCAGCATCATCAGGAGGAACATGGGCACGGCCAGCCACTTGTGGGTCACGATGGAGTCGATCCGGTCGGACAGGGTCAGGCTTCCCTGCTTCTGTCCCTTCCGCACGGAGGCGTGGACCACCGACTGGATGAACTGATAGCGGCTGTCGGCCACCAGGGTCTCCCGGTCGCCCAGGACATAGGCCCCCTCATACTCCGAGCAGATGGACTCCACCCGCGCCTTTTCCGCCTCGTCCAGTCCCAGGGCCTGCTCCACCAGCCGGTCCCCCTCGATGAGCTTGATGGAGGCCCAGTGGGCGGGGATCTCGGCCGCATAGGCCTTGTCGTGAATGAGCTCGCCCATCTTGTGGTGGATCTGATGGGTAAAGTCGTCGTAGAGATCGTCGGGCTCCACCGTGACGCCCACGTGCATCTGCCGGTGGGCCACCTCCAGCAGGGTCTGGATATTCTTCCCGGTGCGGGCGGTGATGGGGATCACCGGCACGCCCAGAGACCGGGAGAGGGCCTCCACGTCGATCTTATCCCCGTGCTTCTCCACCTCGTCCATGAAGTTCAGGGCGATGACCATGGGGCGCTCCAGCTCCAGCAGCTGGGCGGTCAGGTAGAGGTTGCGCTCCATATTGGTGGCGTCCACGATGTTGATGATGGCGTCGGGATGCTCCCCCACGATAAAGTCCCGGGCCACGATCTCCTCCATGGAGTAGGGCGAAAGGGAGTAAATGCCCGGCAGATCCACTACCGTCACCGGCTTTCCGTCCACCTGGGCCCGTCCTTCCTTCTTCTCCACCGTCACGCCGGGCCAGTTGCCCACATACTGGTTGGAACCGGTGAGAGCGTTGAAGAGCGTGGTCTTTCCGCAGTTGGGATTGCCCACCAGGGCCAGCTTCATCTCCCGGGTGTCGTGGCTGGCGTAGTCCGGCACCCCGCTGTGCTCCCGCTTCTCATGGTCGTGGTCGTCGCTCATGCGGCGCAGGGTCTCCTCATCCGGGATGCGCTGCACCATGCCCACCCGCTTTTTGCGGATCAGGCTGGCCGCCTGGGCCTCCTCCCCGATGGCCATGGTGATCTGCCGGGCGTCCTCCCGGCGCAGGGAGAGCTCATATCCCCGGAGGTTGACCTCAATGGGGTCACCGAAAGGGGCGATCTTGCGCACCAGGATCTCCGTTCCGGGCGTCAGTCCCATATCCACCAGCCGGCGTTTGACCGGCCCTCGTTCATTTCCTACCCGCAGGATCACGCCGTGCTCCCCCGGAGCCAGCGCCTCCAGCGTGCCCTGTACGCGTTTTGTCTCGGTTTTCATCTGTCATTCATCCTATACCGGCTGATTTGTTAGTCGTAACTAACACGCCTGCCTATTATATATCGCCCTGTGGGGCCTGTCAAGCGGCCCGCACCTCTGCGCAGCGTACGGACCGGCTCCGCACGCAAAAACAGCCGGCGGCCTATTGGCCGCCGGCTGTTTCCATGTTCGGTTTACTCGTGGTCGTGGTGGCAGCCGCAGCCGCACTCGTCCTCGTCGTCCTCACAGCAGCAGTCGTCGGAGAGATCCAGAGCGAACTTCTCCTTGCAGCTGGGGCACTGGATCACGCCGGACTCCAGCACGTCCTCGTCGATGACCAGGGTCTCCTTGCAGTTGGGGCACTCGACCTCGAAGAAGTCGTCGTCCTCGTCGCAGCAGCACTCGTCATCCTCATCCTCGTCGTCCTCGTCGAACACGACCTTCTCCACGTCGGACAGGTCGTCGGAGATGGCGTCGATCTCCTCACCCAGGGCCACGGTGTTCTCCTCCAGGTCCTCGATGGACATGCCGATCTCCTCCAGGATGCCGATCATCACGGAGATGAGCTTGCCCTCCTTGGACTTCTCGGTGTCGATGTTCAGGCCCTCGGCCAGACCCTTCAGGTACGCGACCTTCTCAGAAATAGTCATAATAATCTCCTTTTTACAGGCGGCCACGAAGGGCCTTGTGGTAGGGACGGCGCTTGGCGTATCACGCTTTGCGCGGTTCGCTGTGCGCCTGCTCCCGGGCGCTCAGCGCTTAGCACCTCACGCTTGTGCGCCCTCCGCGACGGCACACTGCTCACCACTCCGCGGAAAATCCGCGCCGGGCTGCGCCCGCCGCCTGTTTTTCCGTCTGCGCGGTTTGCTGTGCGCCTGCTCTCGGGCGCTCAGCGCTTAGCCCTTGCAGCGCTCCAGGTACTCGCCGGTACGGGTGTCGATCTTGATCTTGTCACCGGGGTTGATGAACAGGGGCACCTTGATCTCAGCGCCGGTCTCCAGGGTGGCGGGCTTGGTCACGTTGGTGGCCGTATCGCCGCGGAAGCCGGGGTCGGTCTCGGTGATCTCCAGCTCCACGAAGGTGGGGGGCTCCACGGCAAAGATCTTGCCCTTGTAGCTGTTGATCTTGCAGGGCATGTTCTCCTTCACGAAGCGGAAGTTGTCGCCCAGCATCTCGGCGCCGATGGGCACCAGATCGTAGGTCTCGGGGTCCATGAAGTAGTACAGATCGCCGTCGTTGTAGCTGTACTCCATGTCCTTGCGCTCCACATAGGCCTGCTCAAACTTGGCGGTGGGGTTGAAGGAGGTCTCGGTCACGCCGCCGGTGATGACATTCTTCATCTTGGTGCGCACAAAGGCGGCACCCTTGCCGGGCTTCACGTGCTGGAACTCCACCACCTGCATGACCTGGCCGTCCATCTCAAAGGTCACGCCATTGCGGAAATCACTGGCAGTAATCGTAGGCATTGGTATTCATCCTCCAAACAAGGTATTTCATATGAATGGAACTTTAGCTAAGCTATTTTACTCCATTATCCCCATATTTGCAAGGGTTTTTCAGGTTTTTTACAGAACGATGAGCTCTTTCGGCGCCAGGGTGATGTCTTCGCACCCATCCTGGGTGAGAATGATCACATCCTCGATGCGCACGCCGAATTTTCCCGGCAGGTAGATCCCCGGCTCCGCGGAGACCGCGACCCCCTCGGGCATGGGGTCCTGATTGCTGTGATTGGCGTTGGGGGACTCGTGGATCTCAATGCCCACGCTATGTCCGAAGCCGTGGCCGAAGTACTCTCCGTAGCCGGCGTCCTCGATGACCTTGGCCGCTGCGTTGTGGATGTCGCAGCCCCGCACCCCCGCCTTGGCCGCGGCGATGCCGGCCTTCTGGGCCTCCAGCACCGTGTAGTAGACCTTCTTCATCTCCTCGCTGGGCTCTCCCAGCGCCACGGTGCGGGTCATATCGGAGCAGTAGCCCTGGTACTTGCACCCGAAGTCCATGGTGATGAACTCGCCCTCCTGCACCTTCTTGTCGCTGGGGATGCCGTGGGGCAGGCTCCCGTTGGGGCCGGAGACCACGATGGGATCAAAGGACATCTTCTCCGCGCCGAAGCGGAGCATGTCGTACACCAGCCGGGCGGCAATCTCCTTCTCGGTCATGCCGGGGCGGATGAACTTGAGGATCTCCTCAAAGGCCTTCTCCGAGATGCGCTGGGCGTGGATGAGGGCCTCCCGCTCCTCCCCGTCCTTCACGGCGCGCAGATCGGTGAGCAGCTGCTGGGCGGGCACCAGCTGGCAGGAGAGCGCTTTTTCATAGCTCTGATAGTCCTGCACCGTCATGTAGCCCTCTTCGATGCCCAGCTTGCGGATGCCCATCTCCTCCACCGCCTGGACCACCATGGCTTTTTGGCTCACAGTGCGGGTGGTCATGGTGATCTTGGCACCGGTCACCTGATGCTCGGCGGCCTCAATGTAGCGGGAGTCGGTGAAATACCGCGTCTCCTGCTTGCCCACCACCACGGCTCCCTCGCCGTGAAAGCCGATGGCGTAGAACTCGCCGGGCTCGCTGGTCACCAGCATGGCGTCCAGACCGTAGGCATCCAGTTTGGATGCGATCTTCTCCAGATGATTCATGGTTCTGACTTCCTTTCTATCCGTGGGGGCGGCCCTCAGTCCGTCCCCAGAAAATGCTCATAGGCCCGCTTCATGGTCAGGGCGTCCTCCGCCTGGGTCCCCGCCGACTCACAGATGATGGTGGGGCTCCACCCCCGGCGGGCCAGGGACCGCATCAGCGGGAGATGGTCGGGCCCAAACTCGTCCTGCTCAAAGGTGAGGTGCATTTTCTCGCCCCCGTTGGGGGTGAACTGGATGCGGGAGAAATGGCTGTGGAAGCGGCTGGCCCGGTCCTCGCCCAGGGCGCGCTCCAGCTTGTCCAGCATCCGCTCGGTGGCCTCCTCCCCCTGCTCCTCGCCCAGGCTCCGGGCATAGAGATGGCCGAAGTCCACCGTGGGGAGCAATCGCTCATCCACCTGACACAGCTCCAGCACCTCGTCCAGATCGCCCAGCTGGTTGATCTTGCCCATGGTCTCGGGACAGAGGGTGATGTGTCCGTATCCGGCGGCGTCGCAAGCCTTCACCACTTCCTCCAGGGAGCGCAGCGCGATGTCCAGTGCCTCCCGCCGCGTCCGCTTCATGAGGGCGCCCGAGTGGATGACCACCCGTTCGGCCCCCATCCAGTCGGCGGCCCGGCAGGCGGCGGTGATATAGCCGATGGTCTTTTGCAGGCTCTCCGGGTCGGGATTGGCCAGGTTAATAAAGTAGGGGGCGTGGAGGGAGAGGCGGATGCCCTCCTTCCGGGCGTTCTCCCCCAGCTTGCGGGCGGTCTCCTCCCCCACGTTGACCCCCTTGCCGCACTGGTACTCATAGGCGTCCAGGCCAAAGGCCCGGATCCAGCCGGGGGCCGCCAGAGAGGACTTGTGCGCCCGGGAGAAGGAGTCGGAATTGCCCGCGGGCCCAAATGATACGCTCATGCTATTTGCTCCTTTGCTTGGCCAGGGCGCGGAAGGGCCACTCCGCCGCGTAGCGCAGATAGCGGCCCGGATTGCCCGCCAGCCGGATGGGCTCCACCAAAAGGGTGCGCACCCCGGCCCGCTTCCCGCCCAGAATGTCGGTAAAGATCTGATCGCCCACGATGGCAGTCTGCCCGGGGCCCACGCCCATCTGCTCCATGGCCCGGTGGAAGGAGCCCGGCTTGGGCTTTCCCGCGTGTCCGATGTAGGGCACGCCCAGGGACTGGGCATAGCGCTTGGCCCGCTCGGGTTTGCGGTTATTCGAGAGGATGAAGAGGGTCACGCCCGCCTCCCGCAGGGCCCTTTCCCAGGTCCGCACCGGCTCGTCCGGCTCGGGTACGCCATAGGCTGAAAGGGTATTGTCCAGATCGGCCAGCAGGAGGGTGATGCCCTCTTGCGCCAGCCACCGGGGCGATATGGCTTGTACGGATGGGAATACCCGGTCCGCCAGCAGGGAAAGCGCCACGGTCCACCGCCTTTCCGCAGGACTGTTTCCAACTTGCCCTGCATAGAGTCCATTATACCGGCTTACGCCGTAATTTGCATTATAACATTGCTCCACCATGGATACAAGGGGGTACCTCAGCATGGTTACCGATTGCAAACTCATTTTTCTTACGCCGCCCGCCCTGGAGCGGTCCGCCCGGGAACAGAACCTGCCCGCGGCCCATCTGGCCTACCGGGTGGGCGGCGGGCCCCACCTGTTCCGGGCCAATCTGCCCGTGGCCGCCCGGGGCGGGATCCTGGCCATGGACTGCGAGGGCTTCGACGGCCGGGGGGAGCCCTCCGTCTTCTGCCAGGAGGTCCTGCGGGAGTGCTCGGCCCGGGGCTTTCAGGGGGTATACTGCGCCTTTCCCGACCGGCCCATCCCCGTGCTCCAGCGGGCGGTGGCCGAACTGGGGGAGGCCCTCCAGCGCCGGGGCTGGCCCCTCTATGTGCCCGAGAGCTATGGGGCGGCCTCGGACCACGCCTGCGTGCTCATCCCCACAGCCCTGTCGGGCGGCTCCCTGGAGCAGCGCCTGGCCGAGGCGGCCGAGCAGTACGGCCCCTCCCGTCTGGCCCTCCGAATCGAGCGGCTGGCCCAGGATTTCCTCCTCCCCTCCCCCACGGGAGAGGGGGTCCCCCTCTCCCGTCCGGCGCTGGCCGAACAGCTGGAGGAGCGGGGCGGCTCGGTCTTTTTCTCCCATGAGCTGTGCGCTCACTACTTCACCTACATGACCAAAACAGATGGAGCCCACTTCGTCCTCTTCGACGATGCGGGCTCCATCCGGAAAAAATGTCAGCTGGGCGCCCGGATGGGCATCTCCCACGCCTTTGTTCCCTACGCACAGGTGGACGACCTGCTGCCCGGGCTGCTGGAATAGCCCTCAGCCCTTCAGCCGCTCCATGAGGCCCTCCAGTGCCTCCCGGAGATGGGCGTCCCCCTCGTTCTCCAGGTCCTGGCTCTCCAGGGCGCGGCGGCACAGCTCCCGGGCGGCGGCCGGGTCGGTCTCCACCGCCTTTCCCTCCAGATAGCACAGGGCCAGGCGGTACATCCCCTCGGCGTCCTCCCGGTCGGCCGCCTGCCGGTAATAGGAGAGGGCCTTGGCCGGATCGGCCGTCACCTGGACGCCCTTCTCATAGAACCGGCCCAGGGCGCACAGGGCGCTGCCCTCCCCCAGCTTGGCAGCATGGCGGTAGTAGGTGAGAGCCTTTTCCAGATCGGGCTCCACCCCCTGCCCCAGCTCATAGCACTCGCCCAGGTTGTAGAGGGCGGTGTCGTCCTCCCGCTCGGCGGCACGGCGGTAGAGGGCCAGGGCGGCGTCATAGTCCCGCTCCACGCCCTTTCCCTTCCGGTAGAGCTCCCCCAGGTTGTTCATCCCGCGCAGGCTGCCCTCTTCGGCGGCCCGGCGGTACCAGTGGATCGCCTGTGGATAGTCGGTCTCCATCCCCAAGCCCCGCTCGCAGCACCAGGCCAGATTGCACATGCCGGTCAGGCTGCCCCGGTCGGCGGCGCGGCGGTACCACTCCACCGCGGTACTCCAGTCCTGCTCCACGCCCTCGCCCCGCTCATAGCGCAGGCCCAGCACGCACATGGCGTCGGGATCGCCCTGCTCGGCGGCACGGCGGAACCAGGCCACGGCCTGCTCCTCCTCCGCCGGGACCCCTTCGCCCCGGGTGTAGAGCCAGCCCAGATTGTACTGGGAGGAGGCGTCCCCCTGTTCCGCGGCCCAGCGGTACCAGCGCGCGGCCTCTTCTCCGCTCTGCTCCGCGCCCCAGCCCCGCTCGGCCGCCAGGCCCAGGTAGAAGCCCGCGCGGACCACGCCGGCCTCGGCGGCGCGGCGGAACCAGTCCACGGCGGTGGTACGGTCCTCGGCCATGCCCCGGCCGTTCCAGGCACACAGCCCCAGCCAGTAGGCGCTCTCCTCATAGCCGCTGTCCAGGGCGCGGCGGAACCAGTCTGCCGCCTGGGCGTCGTCCTGCTCCACGCCGCCGTCTCCGTAGTAGTAGTTAATCCCCACATAGCACTGGGCCCGGCCATAGTCCTGCTCGGCGGCGGCACGGTAGAGGCGCATGGCCTCCCGGCTGTCGGCCTGTGGGACGCCCCGGCCCTGCTCATAACACACCCCCAGATTGGTCATGGCCCGGGGATAGTTCTGCTTCGCCGCCTTCTCATACCACGCCACGGCCTGGGTGTCGTCCTGGGGCACGCCGGAGCCGAACTCATAGCACCAGCCCAGATTGCACATGGCGGGCACATCCTCCAGCTCGGCGGCCCGGCGGTACCACTCCACAGCGGCGGCCGGGTCCTTAGGCACGCCGGAGCCGGTCTCACAGCACACCCCCAGCTCCCGCATGGCACGGGGATAGCCCTGTTCGGCGGCGGCACGGTACCAGCGCACCGCCTCCTCCGAGTCCTGCTCCACGCCGATCCCCATGTAGTAGCAAAAGCCCAGACAGCACTGTCCGGGGGCATAGTCCTGCTCCGCGGCGGCCCGGTAGAGGGCCACCGCCCCCGGCACATCGGCCTTCGTCCCCTCGCCCCGCTCCAGACACACGCCCAGGTTGCACTGGGCCCGGGCATAGCCCAGGGCGGCGGCGGCACGGTACCAGCGCACCGCCTCGCTCATATCCCTTGGGACGCCAGTGCCATACTCATAGCACCAGCCCAGGCAGCACATGCCCCGGGGATTGCCCCGCTCGGCGGCGGCGCGGTACCAGCGGGCGGCCGTCTCCAGGTCCTGGGGGACTCCGGAGCCGGTCTCACAGCACCAGGCGTAGTTTCCCATGGCCCGCACGTCTCCCGCCTCAGCGGCGGCCCGGTACCACTGAGCGGCCCGGGCACGGTCGGCGGGCACGCCCACCCCGTACTCATAGCACACCCCCAGACAGCACATGCCGTCCGCATGGCCCTGCTCGGCAGCGGCCCGGTACCAGCGCACGGCGATAGTGGCAGACTGCTCCACCCCGTCGCCGAACTCATACCGGCGGCCCAGCTCGGCCTGTCCGCCCGGGTCCCCCTGAAAGGCCGCCGCCTTCAGCCAGGCCAGGGATTCCGCCTCGTCCCGCTCTACCCCGATGCCCTCGTGGTAGCAGCGGGAGAGCAGGATCTGGGCCCGGGGAAAGGTCATCTCCGCGGCCTTGCGGTACCACTCCACCGCCCGCTCCGGGTCCCGTCCGGTGCCGATGCCGTTTTGCAGGCAGAAGCCGAAATTGCACATGGCCGGGACGTAGTCCAGCAGGGCGGCCTGTTCGTAGAGCCACGCGGCCTGTCTGGGGTCGGCCTCCACCCCGATGCCGTTTTCCAGGCACCAGCCCAGATTGCTGATGCCGCAGGGATCCCCCACCTGGGCGGAGCGCCGGAAGCAGGCATAGGCCCGTGCCTCGTCCCGCCGGGGACCCTCGATCCACCAGCTGCCCAGCAGGGCCCAGTCCTTTCCGGTGAGGGCGGCCTCGCTCACCGCCGCCATGGAATGCCCGCACTCCGGACATACCGCGCCGTTCTCCTCCTGTTCCAGGATCATGGAGCATCCCGGATGGCTGCATCGATAAATCATGGCGTGAACCGCCCTCCTTCTCGGGGAGAGCACCCAGGCCCGCCCTGTCTCTGTGATCCGTACTTCATGGAAAAGCGTCCCCCGCCCGGATCTGGCTGGGACGCCGCTGAACTGGAACCAAAGTTCCATCGTAACAGGTTCAGTCTACCATTTTTCCCGTCCCATTGCAAGAATCCGGCATCCTTCCCGCCGTCTGCGGACAAGAAAAGCCCCGCACCGATGTGGTGCGGGGCCCAGCTTGCTTTTAATAAAACTTCTTGCGGTTCTTACGGGCAGCCTCAGACTTCTTGCGGCGCTTGACGCTCGGGCTCTCGTAGTGCTCACGCTTGCGCACTTCGGCCAGGACGCCCGACTTGGCGCAGCTGCGCTTGAAGCGCTTGAGCGCGTTCTCCAAGGACTCACCGTCCTTCACACGGACTTCCGACATTGATTTCCCCTCCCTCCGAAGCGGCGGTCACGCCGCCAAAGGGCCACATACTGATAGTTATGGCTTTAACAATAAGATATTATATGCAAATTTTCTGTTTTTGTCAAGCTATAAATTTTCCTTTGTCCACATCCCGGCGGGACGCGGTGGAAAAATCCCACTCAGACCAGGACGCCGTCTTACTTCGCGATCAGGTTGACCAGCTTGTTGGGCACCAGGATGGTCTTGACGATCTGCTTGCCCTCCACAAACTTCTGCACCTTGGGATCGGCCAGGGCGGCGGCCACCACGGCCTCCTCCCCGCTGTCCATGGGAACGGTGATGGTGCCGCGGAGCTTGCCGGAGACCTGCACGGCCATGGTGACCTCGCTGGCCACGGTCTTGCTCTCGTCGTAGGTGGGCCAGCTCTGGGTGCAGGCCATGCCGCGCTCCTTGGCCAGGCCCAGGTTCTCCCACATCTCCTCCACCATGTGGGGGGCAAAGGGAGAGAGCATGAGCAGCAGGGCGCTCAGGTCGCCCTTGGAGCAGCCGTTCTGATAGAAGTCGTTGACCAGCGCCATGAGGGCGGCGATGGCGGTATTGAACTTCATGGCCTCAATGTCGGCGGAGACCTTCTTGATGGCCTTGTGGATGGCGCTCTCGTTGGCGCTGGAGTACTCCATGGAGTCGGCGCACTGCTCGGAGAGGTTCCACACCCGGTCCAGGAAGCGCTTGCAGCCCTTGACGGCGTTGTCGCTCCAGGCGGCGGCCTTCTCAAAGTCGCCGATGAACATGATATACAGGCGCATGGTGTCGGCGCCGTACTGGGCCACCACGTCGTTGGGGTTGATGACGTTGCCGCGGGACTTGGACATCTTCTCCCCGCCCTCGCCCAGGATCATGCCGTGGCTGGTGCGCTTCTGATAGGGCTCCTTGGTGGGCACCACGCCGATGTCGTAGAGGAACTTGTGCCAGAAGCGGGAGTAGAGCAGGTGCAGGGTGGTGTGCTCCATGCCGCCGTTGTACCAGTCCACGGGGGACCAGTACTTCAGGGCCTCGGGCGAGGCCAGAGCCTTGTCGTTGTGGGGGTCCATATAGCGCAGGAAATACCAGGAGGAACCGGCCCACTGGGGCATGGTGTCGGTCTCCCGCCGGGCGGGACCGCCGCAGCAGGGGCAGGTGGTGCTGACCCAGTCGGTCATCTTGCTGAGGGGGCTCTCGCCGTCGTCGGTGGGCTCATAGCTCTCCACGTCGGGCAGGAGCAGGGGGAGCTGGTCCTCGGGAATGGGCTGCCAGCCGCACTTCTCACAGTAGACCATGGGAATGGGCTCGCCCCAGTAGCGCTGACGGGAGAAGACCCAGTCGCGCAGCTTGAAGTTGACCTTGGCGTGGCCGATGCCCTTCTCCTCCAGCCACTTGGTGATGACGGGGATGGCGTCCTTCACGGTCATGCCGTTGAGGAACTCGGAGTTGACCAGGATGCCGGTCTCGTCCTTGGCGGTGAAGGCGGCCTTCTGCACGTCCTCGCCGCCGGAGACCACCTCGATGATCTCACAGCCGAACTTCTTGGCAAACTCCCAGTCGCGGTCGTCGTGGGCGGGCACGGCCATGATGGCGCCGGTGCCGTAGGTGGAGAGGACGTAGTCGGAGATAAAAATGGGGATCTCCTTCCCGTTGACCGGGTTGACGCCCTTCACACCGGCCAGGCACACGCCGGTCTTTTCCTTGTTGAGCTCGGTGCGCTCCAGATCGGACTTGGAGGCGGCGGCGGCCTGGTAGTCCTTCACCTCGGCGGCGTTGGTGAGGGTGCCGTTCTCCAGCCACTTCTTCACCAGGGCATGCTCAGGGGAGAGCACCATATAGGTGGCGCCGAAGAGGGTGTCGGGACGGGTGGTAAAGACCACGATCTCCTCCCCGGTGGTGGCCTTGAAGGTGACCTCCGCGCCGGTGGAGCGGCCGATCCAGTTCTTCTGCTGGGTCTTGACCCGCTCGATGAAATCCAGTCCGTCCAGATCGTCGATGAGGCGCTGGGCGTACTCGGTGATCTTGAGCATCCACTGGCTCTTCTCCTTGCGGATGACGGGGGAGCCGCAGCGCTCGCACACGCCCTCCACCACTTCCTCGTTGGCCAGGACGCACTTACAGGAGGTGCACCAGTTCACGGGCATGGTGGTCTTGTAGGCCAGACCCTTCTTCCACAGCTGGAGGAAGATCCACTGGGTCCACTTGTAGTAGCTGGGGTCGGTGGTGTTGACCTCCCGGTCCCAGTCGAAGGAGTAGCCCAGCATCTGGAGCTGCTTGCGGAAATTCTCGATGTTGTCGTGGGTCACCTTGGCGGGGTGGATGTGGTTTTTGATGGCATAGTTCTCGGTGGGCAGGCCGAAGGCGTCGTAGCCCATGGGGAAGAGAACGTTATAGCCGTCCATGCGCCGCTTGCGGGCCACCACGTCCATGGCGGTGTAGGGGCGGGCATGGCCCACGTGCAGGCCCTGTCCGGAGGGATAGGGGAACTCCACCAGGGCGTAGAACTTGGGCTTGTCGCTGTGGTCGGGCGTCTTGTAGACGCCGGCCTCCTGCCACTTCTTTTGCCACTTGGGCTCAATGGATGCGAAATCGTACTTCAACGCTATCACGCTTTCCTAGAAAATATCGGTTCCGGCCCCGGCTGACGCCCTTGGACCGGCTTTTTACGGAATCTGTTTCATTATACCGAAAAAGTGCCGGGATTGCAAGGGGCTCCCGTCAAAAGCGGGCGGAGCGGGTGTTTTTCTTGCCTGATCCGGCCCTCCATGCTAAAATGAGGCAAAAGGAGGTGGTCCCATATGAAAAAACGGGGCATCTCAGTCCACGCCCTTGTGATCGCTCTGGCCGTGCCGGCGGTTTTGCTGGCAGCTGCGGCGGCTCTCCTGTTTCTCCTTCTGCACAGCTTTGGATTCCATCCGATCCACAGTCTTGCCGATATTACCGATGAGGACCTGCGCGGGGGAAGCAGCTCCTATCGCCAGACCTTTTGGATGGGCCACACCCTACCCGGCGGCTATGCCGCTCAGTGGCACTCCATGACCGGGTGGGACACCCTGGGCACCCTCTCCCTGCCGGAGGGTGGGACCTGTACCCTGCGCTATACGGTGGAGGACCCCGGTACCGGCTACCGTCTGGTCCTCTCCGACCCGGAGGGCGGCCTCACCGATCTGGAGCCGGGGGACAATACCCTCACGCTCCCTGCCGGGGAGACCCGGGTGGTCCTGGCTGCCTATGAGACCAGCGGAGCCTTCTCGCTGGAACTTCTGCCCGGAAGTCCCGCTGAGCCGGATTTCCAGGTCGACGACTGATCTTTTCCACAAACTGCGCCGCTCCCGGACTGCTGCGATGATCCAGGAGCGGCGCTTTCTGTCTCTATTCCGGCAATTGCTCCAGCCAGTGTCCCGGCCCGGCGGTATCCTCGGAGCCGATGGGGATGTACCAGTATTGCAAGGTGCATCACGGCCCGGTACCGCTCGGGCAGGGAGAGCACCGCGTCCAGCACGCCGCTCTCCTCCCGCTCCGGGGCGGGGAGGCCATCCGCGTCATCCAGCGGGCGGCTGTGCCTGCGCCACGGAGCGCGGAACAGATCCCCCGCGCAGTTGACCGTCACCTCCTGGCCCTTCTACTCATAACACGGCCTATGGCGTGAAAAGGTTACCGGTCCTTCCAAAAAATTATTTTTCTGACGCCAAAGGAATGATGATAGAAGGTCCTTCCAGCGGTTCATACCACTCTTCCAAGATCCTCAGGACAGCGATCTCCTCCGCCTTGGTCTGGGCCTCCTGATCCAGGGACCAGGTGTAGGTGACTCCTCCGGTCCGCTCATCGGTGTAGCGGTTCTGATAGAGGTCTGTAGCATCCTCATCCACAAAGAGGCGCTCCCTCGCTCTGTTCTGGAACTCCGCCACCCCGCCGCAGTAACCGGTATTGCCCACTGTTCCGGTGGGGGTGAGCGTCAGGGTCATCCACCCCTCGCTGATGGAAAAACCAGAAAAGGTGTAAGCACCCTGTCCCCGATAGGGCAGCTCTCCCAGCTCCACAGAGGTGAAGGTGCTCTCCAGCTCTGCAGGAAGAAGCTCCAGACTCTCTATCTCGGTCAGATCACCGCAGAGGAGATAGGCCTCCTCCCAATAGGCACCGTCTTCCGTCGGTTGAGACGTGAGAATGGTATAGGGATAATACACCCCACGCTCACTGTCTCGGACTATGAATCGGCCCAGACCACCCCACCGGTCAGGCTCCGACAGATATTCCTCCGGCACCGTCACCCGGCACCGCAGCACAGCTCCCAGCGGCGAGACGGTGAGACTCAGCTTCTCCACCTGGCGTTCTCCCAGGGCAGCGGGACCATCTAACGCCACAGTCTTCCCTGCCATCGGCTCAAGATCCAGGGAGAAGTGCCATAGCTCCACTTCTTCCCACGGAATCTCCCCCCAGTCTCCGCTGTCCCAGGACTCCAGCGAGGGGCCCGCCGCCAAAGAGATCTCTCCTCCCCGCTCCAGCGCGCCAGCCTCTTTCAAGGTCAGTCGGGCCATACCGCACAGGGTATGCTCGTCCAGCAGATACTGCTGCCCATCCTGGTCCTCTCCCACCATGGCTCCGGATACTTCCAGTGTGAAGCGCGGGGCCAGATTCTGGGCCTGCCACAGGTCAGGTGCATCGGGTGAAATGGGATGCCAATCCCGCTGGGACCAGGGCTGCATGGGCTCCTCGGTGCGCATCGTATAAAAAATGGTGCAGAAGTTGGCGTCGGCAGCCAGATATTCTACGGTCAGTTCATCGCCATTCGCCGCCCTTTGGGTATATCCGGCCTTTCTTGCATATTCCCGGTAGAGCTCAGCCTGTCCCAAAAATCGGTACTCCTCCCGACCGTTCAAGAAGTCCAGAACCCCCACCGCATAAGCCAGGGCTCCCACTCCCAGCATGGCACACACCGCCGCCGCAGTCAGTACCCGGCGACCTACCCCGGTCATCCGCCGCTGTTTTCGTTCGGGAAGCTGTGCCAGGGTGCGCTCCACCCACTCCTCCCAGTCCTCGGGTAAGGTCGGCTCCTCCGTTCTGGCTCTGGCACGGATCCATTCATCCAGGTTCATATCTGTCCCTCCTCTTCCAGCAGGATCCGCAGCTTTTCCCGGGCTCGGCTCAGCCGGGACTTCACCGTCCCCTGCGGCAGGTGAAGAAGCTGCGCGATCTGAGCAATGGTCATATCCTCATAGTAAAACAGCGTCACAATAATACGATGGGTTTCCGGCAATCGTCCAACTGCGTCCCAAAGCGTATCCACCGGCTCTTCCCATGGCCCCGACCGTTCTCCCAGATCCTCCATGTAGATCACCCGTCTCTGTCGTCTGCGCTGGCTCCGGGCACAATTCACGGTAATTTTGAGAAGCCATGCCCGGGCGGCCTCCGGCCTGCGCAGCGCTGTGAATGATCTCCAGGCCAGGAGCACAGCCTCTCCGACGGCATCTTCCGCGTCAGCGTCGCTGTCCAGAATGGCCCGGGCCGCCCGAAACATGGAGCGGCTGTGTTCCATTACCAGCGTTCCGAATCTCTCCCGCTCCCCGGCACGCGGCTCTCCCTGTAAGGGTCGCATATCTCTACCTCCTGTCTGTCCGGACATTCAATAGATGACTGGGCAGTTCCTCCGGTTCCATCATATAGACATTCTTTCCAAAAAAATTTCCCGGTCCGACTGGACCGGGAAATGGGTGTATCACAGATCATGTCTTTCAGCGAGGCGCTTGCGCACATCCTTTTTCAGCAGCGCATAGAGCACCGAAGCCACGGGAACGCTGAGGAGCACGCCCGGCAGTCCGAAGAGACCGCCGCCCACCGTGACCGCCGTCAGCACCCAGATGCCGGGCAGGCCAATGGAGGTGCCCACCACCCGGGGATAGATGACATTGCCCTCGATCTGCTGGAGGATGGACAGGAAAATCAGGAAAATAAGGGCCTTGAGGGGAGAGACCATCACCAGCAGAAAGGCCGCCAGAATGGCCCCGATATAGGCGCCCGCCACCGGAATGAGGGCGGAGACGCCGATGATGACGCCCACAAGGGGGGCATAATCGGCCTGGATGAAGAGCATTCCCCCGGCGCACAGACCGCCCAGGATGCAGGCCTCGATGAGCTGTCCGGTGACAAAATTCGTGAAGGTGTCCGCCGTCAGATGGACCACATCCAGCACCGCCGCCGACGTGCGGGGCCGGGTGTAGGCCTGGAGCAGCCGCCGGCACTGGGGCAGCAGCTTCTCCCGGCCGCCCAGCATGTAGATGGAGAAAATGATGGAGAGTACACCGGTCACCACCATGGAGATCAGGCTGCTGGTCAGGGAGACCACGCCCAGCAGGGTGCTGCTCAGTCCCTGGGCCAGGTTATCCAGGATGTCCTTCAGATAGGTGCTGAGCTGGGGAATGTTGGGCAGACTCTGGGCCAGATTCTCCAGATGCAGATACTGAGAGAGCTCCCAGCATATCTTTTGCAGATTATAGAGGTATCCGCTCAGGTTCGAGGCAAAGATCTGGATGCTCTCCACCACCTTGGGCGTGATGAAGGAGGTGATGACGGTCACCACCGCAATCAGCAGCACATAGGAGGAGGCCACCGCCAGGGGGCGGCTGAGTCCGTCGGCTCTGGTGCGGCCAAGCCCTCGGTGATAGAGCCGGTAAAGGGCCTGACAGGGCCGGTTGAGAATAAAGGCCAGCGCAAACCCGATATAGACCGGCTTGAGCAGCCCCACCAGATAGGAAAACAGCCGCATCAGCTCATCAAACTTGATGACCACCAGCACCAGCAACACGGTATAGGTGATGATGAGAAGAATGCTCCGAAGTAATTTTTTATCCATACGTTCTCCTTTCCTGCCCCTCCATTCCGGCGGGAGCAGGTTTCTGTGCGGCCCTTCCCTTCGCAGAATATGCCGCTTTTTGTCCACTATACCATTCCCCGAACCGTTCGTCAATGAAAAGCCCCTGTCTTGACTTTTCCCACCCTGCTTCTTATAATTCATATTAGGACTTTTAAACTGTTTGGTGCGCCTGTGGGCGCCCGGAAAGGATCCTGCTATGTATACCGATCAGGTCATGGACCATTTTTATCATCCCCGCAATCTGGGCACCATCGAGCATGCCGACGCGGTCGGCGTGGCCGGAAACCCCAAGTGCGGCGACATCATGCAGATCACCCTGCGGGTGGAGGACGGCATCATCACCGACGCCAAATTCAAGGTCTTTGGCTGCGGCGCCGCCGTGGCCACCAGCTCCATGGCCACCGAGCTCATCAAGGGCCGCACGGTGGAGCAGGCCTTCACCCTGACCAACGACCAGGTGGCCCAGGCCCTCGGCGGACTCCCCCTGCACAAGATGCACTGCTCCGTACTGGCCGAGCAGGCCATCAAGGCCGCCATCGGGGACTACTATGTCCGGCAGGGCATTCTCTCCCCGGACGAGGTCCAGGTCTATGACGACCCCCACGGGGAGGATACCCCGGACGAGGAGGTCTGAGCTCCTCCGTACACAAAAAACGCCCCATCTCCGATGCGGAGATGGGGCGTTTTCTTTAGCCGTTGGGCAGCACGATGTCGCTGATGTCCACCTCGGTGGCATCGGACCAGAGCCGCTCCAGATCATAAAACTTCCGGGACTCCTCCATGAACACATGGATCACCACGGAGGAGAAGTCCAGCAGGATCCAGCCGCCGTCCCGGTGGCCTTCCACATGGTGGGGCATCTCCCCCTGATCCTTGAGCATCTTCTCACAGGTGTCGGCCAGGGCCTTGACCTGCGTGGTGGAGGTGGCGGTACACAGGACAAAATAGTCGGCCAGGGTGGTCAGGTGTCCGGTCTCCAGGACCTTGATGTCCTGGCCCTTTTTGCTGTCCAGGGCCTTGACCGCGGCCAACGCAAGTTCTTTGGGCGTCATAGACGATTCTCCTTTTTTCTCTTTTGTGGATTAACTGACCGCCTCGGGCGGGAGCACGACCTCTCCGCCGCCATCTGCGGGCGGAGCGGTGGGCGCTGCCGTGGGAGCGGCCGTCGGCGCCGGAGTGGGTTCTGCGCTGGGCGCCGGGGTAGTTGTCTCAACCGGGGTGCTGGGCGCGGGGGTCGCGCTCTCCACCGGCTGAGAGGGCTGTGCGCTCTCGGTGGGGGTCTCGCTGGGCTTGGTTGTCGGAGTGGCCGTCACCTCGGGCTTGGGGGTCGCAGAGGGCTTGGGCGCGCTGGAGGGCTTGGAGGTGCTGCTCCCGCTCTGGCTGCTGGAGGAGGAACTTCCGCCGCCGGAGCTGTTGGCCTTGGTGTCCTCCACCCGTCCGGTGGTGGAATGGAGGCGGCCGTTGTCGTCCACGCTCATGATGTCCAGCTCACTGGGGTCCAGATCTTCCTTATAGGGATTGAAGCACTCGTTGACCAGATCCACCAGCTCGTCCTCAATGGGGGTCACATAGGACTGGTAGTTGTGGTAGCTGCGGCTCCACACCATCTCTCCCTGGTTGGGCATGGTGCAGAAGTTCACGTTCTCCATCTGCAAGCCGCCGAAAATGGCCTGCTGGGCAAACCACGCCAGGTTGTTGACGGTGAGGTCGGTGGTCACATTCTTGGTAAAGACCTTGGCCAGCTCATTGATGCGGGTCACGTTCTGGATCTGGAGGCACTGCTCCACCACGGCGGTGAGGAAGGCCTGCTGGGTCTCGATCCGGCCCAGGTCCCCGTTGGGGTAGCCCTTCATCTTGCCGTTGACCATATTGTCGTGGCGGTAGCGGACCACGCCCATGGCCTGCTCGCCGTTGAGCTTCTGATAGCCCTTGTTGATGTGGATGTGCAGGTCCTGGGTGGGATCGTCATAGTTCATGTCGATGGGGACGTCAAAATACACGCCGCCCAGGGCATCCACCAGCTCGCCCACGGCCTCCCACTCCACGATGACCTCGTAGTCGGGGACAAAGCCCACCAGCTGGCTGATCTCCTTGTACAGGGCCTGGATGCCCTCATCCCCGCCGCCGTAGAAATTATAGACCGAATTGATCTTTTTGATATCCCAGGGCACATTGACCATGGTGTCGCGGGGGATGCTCATGACATTGAGCTTCTGATTGGGCACATCGTAGGCCGCCAGCATGAGGGTATCGGTGTTGCCGCCGCCGCCGGTATCCCGGCCGATCACCAGGAAGGTGAAGAAATCCTCCTTCCGGTCGGCAGAGGTGCGGCCGGGCCGGTCTGTGGCCAGCAGCTCCCCGCTCTCCTGCGGCATGGGGACCTTGGGCTCCGTGGGGAGCGTGGGCTTTTGAATAAAGAAGTGCAGAAAGAGGAAGGCTGCCAGCAGCACTGCGGCCAGCACCGCGGCCACGATCAGAAGGACCCGGAGGACCTTCTCCTGCGTTCTGAGCTGCTTCCATGGCTTTTTCGGCCCTTTGGACCGGTTTTTCCGGGGCTTGCCCGGCTCTTTCCTGCTGGGACCGGAGGCAGTATGCTGCAGCCGCGCGCCGCCCCGCCGGTGTTCTCTCTTATCTGTTTCCATTCCGTCTAGTCTCGCTTTCTGTTCCGCAACCAATCATAGGCCTCCTGGGTACGGAAGTGGACGGGCTGTCCCCGCTCCTCCATATCCTGGATGCTCATTTCACACCCCAGGAGCACCGCGGCGTCCAGGTCGCTGTAAGCCAGCTCCCTTAGCCGCTCCACTCCCTCAAAATCCCGGTTTGGCTCCATATAGTCGGCCACGTAGAGGATCTTCTCCAGCAGGGTCATATTCCCCTTGCCGGTGGTATGCCAGTAGATGGCGTCATACACCTCCTGCGGCATGCCGAAGACCTCCCGGGCGATGGCCGCGCCGGTCTTGGAGTGGAGCAGCTTGACCGCGCGCCGCTCCAATTCGTCCAAAACGATACCATATTTCGCGCATAAATGCAACTGCTCGTCCAACTCCAAATATTTCGTGCAGTCATGGAGGATGCCCGCTTTGCGGGCCAGCTCCGCATCCGCGCCCCAGTGGAGGGCCAGGCGCACCGCCTCCTCCTCCGTCCCGCGGATATGCCGGATCCGCTTGGCCCGCACCATGGAATAAGAGCAGGCCCGCAGCTGCTCGTCGGTGAGCCTGGTCAGATCCGCGTGGGTGCCGTACAGCCCGTGCATCAGGATATAGCCGTACACGGCGGGACACAGATAGGTCCCCCCCTCTCCCCGGGCCAGCATGCCCCGCAGCTCGGTGGAGGAGACCTCCACGATCTCGGGCAGCTGCACGGTGCACACCCGCGCGCCGTAGGTGTCGTGGAGATACTTGCTCTGGATCTCCAGCATCTCCCCGCAGTCGGACTGGGTACGGGCAAAGGCCGCCACCCCCGCGTAGCGCAGGATGACCTCCGGCTCGTGCCAGTTCTGGAGGGTGAGGAACATATCGGTCCCCATGAGGAACCACAGCTCATCCTCCGGATAGCGCTCGTGGAGCGCCCGGATGGTGTCGGAGGAATAGCTCTTCCCCGTCCGGTGGAGCTCCAGGTCGTCCACCTCCACCTGTCCGGGGCGCAGGAGATTGTCCGCCATCAATTCGGTCATGGCAAGACGTTCCGCCGCAGGGGGCGTCCCCTCCGGCAGCGTCTTATGGGGCGGGAGGGCCGCCGGGACAAAGAGCAGCTTGTCCAGGCCCAGGGCGTCCATGGCGAAGCGGGCCGCTGCCATATGGCCCAGATGTGGCGGATTGAAGGTTCCTCCGTAAATACCGATTTTCATCATACCGCACCCTTTCCGCGCCGGGATTCCGGCCTAATTGTTTATCCCCGCTTTTTGGTGTCCTTCACCAGCACGATGGGGTTTTTCAGATCCTTGCGGTGGCTCTTCCGGTAGAGGACAAATTTGGTACCGATGACCTGCACCACCTCGGCCCGGGCCTTGACGGCCAGCTCCTCGGCGGCCTCCCGGGGGGAGAGCATGGAGTTCTCCAGCACCCGGCCCTTGATGAGCTCCCGGGCCTCCAGGGCGTCGTTGACCTGCTTGAGCAGGTTCTCCCCGATGCCGTCCTTGCCCACCTGTACGATGGTGTCGATGCTGTTGGCCAGGCCCCGAAGCTGGGCCCGCTGCTTGCTTGTCAGATCCAATGTTCTATCTCCTTTGTATTTGATTTGTTGTTCAGCCTTCCAGGTAGGCCTTGAGCTTCTCGCCAAAGGCCTCCAGCGCCCTGCCCCGGTGGGAGATGGCGTTCTTCTCCTCCGCCGTCAGCTCGGCGAAGGTCTTTTTCCGCTCGGGCAGGAAGAAAATGGGGTCATAGCCGAAGCCGTCGCTCCCCTTGGGGGCATAGGCCAGGGTGCCCGGGCACTCGCCCCGGGCCTCCACCCGGTCCCCGTTGGGGAAGCAGCAGCAGATGGCCGAGACGAACCGGCACCGCCGGTCCAGCTGGCCCCGCATGTTCTCCAGCAGGAGCCGGTAGCGGCCCACGTCGTCCAGCCCCGGCCCGCCGTACCGGGCGGAGTAGACCCCGGGAGCGCCGTTCAGGGCGTCCACGCACAGGCCCGAGTCGTCGGCCACGGCGGGGAGACCGCTGGCCTCCATCACCGCATGGGCTTTGAGGAAGGCGTTCTCCTCAAAGGTAGTGCCGGTCTCCTCCACGTCCACGTCGATGCCCACCTGGGACTCCAGCACCACCTCGATCCCCTGGGCGGAGAGGATGGCCTGCAATTCCAGGAGCTTTTTGGGGTTCTTGCTGGCTAATACCATTTTCATCTCACAGCACCCCCACGATGTCGGCCTGGAGCTTCTGGAGCTCCTGAATGCCCTTGCCGCACAGGTCCACCAGGGCGCGCTGCTCCTCGATGGTGAAGGGGCGGCCCTCGCCGGTGCCCTGGATCTCGATGAGGCGGCCGCTGCCGTCCATGACGCAGTTCAGGTCCACCTGGGCGGAGGAGTCCTCCTCATAGCACAGGTCCAGCAGGGGGGTGTCCCCCACGATCCCGGCCGAGACCGCCGCCACATAGCCCCGCAGGGGCATCTGCTCCAGCACGCCCTCCTCCATCAGCTTCCGGCAGGCCAGGGCCAGGGCCACAAATCCGCCGGTGACCGAGGCGGTACGGGTGCCGCCGTCTCCCTGGAGCACATCGCAGTCCACGGTGATGGAGCGCTCGCCCAGGGCCTTGCGGTCCACCACGGCCCGGAGCGCCCGGCCGATGAGCCGCTGGATCTCCGCCGAGCGGGGAGAGAGCTTGAGCTTGGCGATGTCCCGCTTGGAGCGCTCCCGGTTGGCCCGGGGGAGCATGGAGTACTCCGCGGTCACCCAACCCTCCCCCTCGGGGACGTGGGGCGGGGTGCGGTCCTCCACACTGGCGGTGCACAGCACATGGGTGTTGCCGCAGCGGATCAGGCAGGAGCCCTCCGCAAACCGGTTGATGCCGGGAATGATCTCCACCGGTCGGAGCTGGTCCGGGCGGCGGCCGTCGATTCTTTCCATGGTATAAAACCTCCTGACTGTGGGCCGCCGGGGCGGCCGTTTGTTCCGAATGGTCCCTTTTATACGAATGCCTTCACAAACTCGGCGGGCTCAAAGGGCATCAGGTCGTCGATGCCCTCGCCCACGCCGATGAACTTGACGGGCACGCCCAGCTCCTGGGCGATGGCGATGACGATGCCGCCCTTGGCCGAGCCGTCCAGCTTGGTGAGGACGATGCCGGTGATTCCGGCGGCCTCCTTGAACTGCTTGGCCTGGATGAGCCCGTTCTGCCCGGTGGTGGCGTCCAGCACCAGCAGGGTCTCCCGGTCGGCGCCCGGCAGCTCCCGGTCCAGAATGCGGCTGATCTTGTTGAGCTCGTTCATCAGATTCTGCTTGTTGTGGAGCCGGCCGGCGGTGTCCACCAGCACCACGTCGGTTCCTCTGGCCTTGGCCGCCGAGAGGGCGTCAAAGACCACTGCCGCCGGGTCGGCCCCCTCGTGCTGGCGGACGATGTCCACCCCGCAGCGCTGGGACCAGATCTCCAGCTGGTCGGCAGCGGCCGCCCGGAAGGTGTCGGCGGCGGCCATGAGTACCCGCCGGCCCTCTCCCTTCAGGTGGGCCGAGAGCTTGCCGATGGTGGTGGTCTTGCCCACGCCGTTCACCCCGATGAACAGGGCCACCGACGGCTTGGTATCCAGCTTGAGGGAGAGGTCCCCCACCTCCAAAAACTCCGTGAGGATAGCGCGCAGGCACTCCCGGCCCTCCTCGGCGTTCTTGATCTTCTCCGCTTTGGCCCGGCGGCGCAGCTCCTCCACCGCCTTCATGGCGGTCTCCACTCCCATGTCGGAGAGGATGAGGGTCTCCTCCAGCTCATCATAGAAGTCATCGTCCAGCTCCCCTGCAAAGAGCTGGTCGAAGGAGTGGCCGATGTTGGAGATATTCTCCTTTGTGCGGGTCAGGCCCGCCTTGATCTTATCAAAAAAGCCCATATCCTTCTGTTCCTTTCGTTAATTCAGTTCCTTGTGGCATTTCGGGCACATCTTGGGCATACGCATCAGCCAGTCGGTCACCCGCAGCCGGTCCCCGCAGTGGGGACAGCGGCACCACTTGAAGTGCACCACAAAGCCGGCTGCCGCCAGCACCACCGCCAGTCCCACCAGTCCCCAGAACAGGATCTGGGAGCGGGTGGCAAAGTAGCCGCCCAGCATGACGATGAAGACCGCCAGTACGGTCAGCCGGTTGGAGTATTTCCAGGCTTTCTTATAATCCATCTCTTGTTTCCTCTCTCTTTCTTATCGGTTGCGTTCCGCGGTAGGTCCTGTGGAATTTACTCGCTGCCCAGCTCCCGCTCCACATCGTTGAGGTTGATGGTCAGCATCCGGCTCACGCCCCGCTCCTGCATGGTCACACCGTAGAGCACATCGGCCTCTTCCATGGTGCCCCGGCGGTGGGTGATGACGATAAACTGGGTCTTGTTGGACACGCTGCGCAGATAGCGGGCAAAGCGGGTCACATTGGCGTCGTCCAGTGCCGCCTCGATCTCGTCCATGACGCAGAAGGGGGTGGGCCGGACCTTCAAAATGGCAAAATAGAGGGCGATGGCCACAAAGGCCTTCTCCCCGCCCGAAAGGAGGGAGAGTACCTTCAGCGCCTTGCCCGGCGGCTGGACCCGGATCTCGATGCCGCAGTTGAGGATGTCCGACGCGTCCTCCAGCTCCAGGGCCGCCTGACCGCCGCCGAAGAGCTCCCGGAAGGTGGTCTGAAAGGCCTCGTTGAGCAGGACGAACTGCTCCCCGAAGAGGCGCTTCATCTCGGCGGTGATGCCCGCGATGATCCCGGCCAGATCCGCCTTGGCCTTTTCCACGTCGTCCCGCTGCTCGGTCAGATAGGTGTACCGCTCATTTACCCGCTCGAACTCCTCGATGGCGTCCAGATTGATGTTACCAAGCCCCGCGATGCCTCGCTTGAGCTCGGCCACCCGGCGCTGGGCCTGGGCGGTGCTCTCCAGGGGCACCCGCTGCTGGAGGGCCGCCTGGTGGGTGAGCTCGTAGCTCTCCCAGAGCTTGTCCAAAAGGCCCTTTTCCTCCATAGCGTGGGCCTGTTTCTTCTGCTCCAGGCCCGCGGCCGTGCGCTCCAGCTGGAGGAGCTGGGCGTTTTTCTCCCGGCTGTCCCGGTCGGCCCGGTTGCGCCTGGCCTCCAGCTCCAGCTTCTCCTGGTTGAGCCGGAGGATATCGGCCTCGGCGGCCTCCTTCTCCTCCCGGATGGTCTGGAGGGCGGCCTCCTTCTCCCGGATCTCGGCCTCCATGGCCTCGTTCTGTCCGGCATATTCCCGCAGGCGCTCGGCCTGCTGCTCCCGGTCTCCGGCCAGCTCCTTCCGCAGGGCCTCCAGCTCCCGGAGGCTGCCCTCGGTGGTCTCCCGCTCGGCCTCCAGTCCGGCCAGGCGCCGGTGGAGGGCATCCATAGCCGTGCGGATCTCCTCCGCCCGCTGCCGGACGGCGGCCTGTCCCGCCTCTTTTCCGGCCGCCTCGGAGCGCAGCGCCTCGGCCGCGCCCTCCAGCGTCTCGATGCGGGAGCGGGCCTGGGCAGTGTCCGCCTCGGTCTGTTCCTGCCGCCGGAGCAGCTGGGCCAGTTCTTCCTTTCGCTCGTCCAAGCGGGCGTGCAGCTCGCCCAGGCGTTCTTTCTGGCGCTCCGCCCGCTCCTCCAGCTGGAGGATGCGGTCCTCATGCCGGCGCAGCTCCCCCCGGGCGCTCTCCAGTTCATAGCGCCCGGCGGTGGCCTCCCGCTCGGTCTCGGACTGCCGCGCCTTGGCCTCTTCCAGGGCGGCGGCGAGTTCCTGCTCCTGGGCGGAGAGCTGCTGCAGCTCGTTGGAGCGGCTCAGGATCCCCGCCGAACGGCTCACCGAGCCGCCCGTCATGGAGCCGCCTGGATTGAGCACCTGTCCGTCCAGGGTGACGATCTTAAAACGGTGGCCATAGGCACCAGCGATGGCCACGGCGGCGTCCAGATCCTCCGCGATCACCGTGCGCCCCAGCAGGTTGGCACAGATCTTTCCATAGGCCGCCTCGCACTCCACCAGGGCGTCCCCCATGCCCACAAAGCCGGGGGACTGCTCCACCCCGCTCTCCCGGAAGGGGATGGGACGGATGGTGTCCATGGGCAGGAAGGTGGCCCGGCCGCCCTCCCGGCGTTTCAGCCACTGGATGGCCGCCTTTCCGTGCTCCTCCCGCTCCACCACCAGGTGCTGCATGGCGCCGCCCAGGGCGGTCTCGATGGCCACGGCATAGGGGGCCGGCACCCGGATGAGGCTGGCTACCGGACCCCGTACGCCCTTCAGGCGGCCCCGCTCGGCCTCCCCCATCACCAGCTTGACCGCTCTGGAATAGCCCTCATAGGACCGCTCCAACTCGGTGAGCATGTGGATGCGGGAGCGGAGGGTGTGGTCCTCCAGCTCCAGCGCGCGCGCGCGCTCCCGGGCGGCGGCGGCCTTCTTCTCCCGGGCCTCCACCCGCAGCACATGGCCTTGGATGATGTTTTCCAGGGCGTCCCGGTCGGACCGGGCGCTCTTCAGGGCCGTATCGTTCTCCCCGGCCTCCTGTTCCAGATTGCCCAGGCTCTCCTCCTCCTCGGCGAGGGCCCGGCGCAGGGTGGATTCCCGGTCCAGCAGCTCCTGGGCAGCCGCCGCCAGGGCGGAGAGGAGGGCACGGGCCTCGGCGGCCGAGGCGCTGTCCAAGCGCTCCTGCTGCCGCAGGGCCTCCAGCTCCGCCGCCAGAGCGCCCGCCTGTCCGGCCGCCGCCCCGGCTTCTTTTTCTTTAGACGCCAATTCCCCGCGAATGGTTTCCCCGTCGCGCAAAATGGCGGTCAGACGCGCCCGGCGGGCCGCGATCTGGGCCGACAGGGCGTCGTCCCGCCCGGTCTGCTGCTCCAGCTCCCGCCGGATACGCCCCTCGTTTTCCTGATTGTGGGCGATCCCGCTGCGCAGGAGGGCGATGGCGCTCTCTAAGGTGTTGGCCTCGCTCTGTCCCTGCATGACGGCTGCCCGGCGCGCCTCGGCCTCCACCTCCCGGGTCCGCATCTCCCCGGCCAGGGCCTCGGCCTCGGCATAGAGCCGCTCCTGCTCCCGCTGCTCCTCCTCCTTCTGGCGGAGGGCCTGCTCGCAGGCGGCGTTGGTCTTGATGGCGGCGGTACGCACCCGGTCCAGCTGCTCCAGCCAGAGGGAGATCTCCAGCCCGCGCATCTCATCCCGCAGGAGCAGGAAGCGCCGGGCCTTCTCTGCCTGCTGGCGGAGGGGCCCCACCTGGAGCTCCAGCTCGTCGATCTTGTCCCGGATGCGCACCAGGTTCTCCTCGGTCCGCTCCAGACGGCGCTCGGCCTCCTCCTTCCGGTGGCGGAAGCGGGAGATGCCCGCGGCCTCCTCAAAGATCTCCCGGCGGTCGGCGCTCTTGACCGAGAGGATCTCGTCGATCTTGCCCTGGCCAATGATGGAGTAGCCCTCCCGCCCCAGTCCGGTGTCCATGAAGAGCTCGTTCACATCCCGGAGGCGGACAGTGCGGCGGTTGATGTAGTACTCGCTCTCTCCGGAGCGGTAGTAGCGGCGGGTCACCATGACCTCGTCCTCCGGCAGGGAAAGGGCGTGGTCCTGGTTATCCAGCACCAGGCTGACCTCGGCAAAGCCCACCTGGCGGCGCTTCTCGGTGCCGCCGAAGATCACGTCCTCCATCTTGCCGCCCCGGAGCGCCCGGGTGGACTGCTCCCCCATCACCCAGCGGATAGCGTCCGACAGATTGGATTTGCCCGAGCCGTTGGGGCCCACGATGGCGGTGATGTCCTCCCCAAAGGTCAGCACGGTCTTGTCCGGAAAGGACTTGAACCCCTGGATCTCGAGCGCTTTTAAGTACAAACCGGACACCTCTCAGTCGTCGACCGCCCCACAGGGCACAAAATCACATGGTAATAAAGTATTATATCAATTTCCCCCTGCCATTGCAAACGCTTTCCCACAAAAAACACGCCGCGGCAGCCCCTCCGCGGCGTGTTTTGGTTTATGGATGCTCCAGATGGCCGATGGCGGCCCGGGCGGCGTTCTGCTCCGCCTCTTTTTTGCTGTGGCCCTCGCCCTGGCCGATGGTGGCGCCGTTCAGGTCCACCTCCACCGTGAAGATCTTGGCGTGGTCGGGCCCGCTGGAGCCGGTCAGACGGTACTGCAGGACCTGGCCGCTCTCCCGCTGCACCAGCTCCTGCAGGGCGGTCTTGTAGTCCCGGTTGCGGGCCTTCTCGCTCTCCCGGTCCAGAATGTATTTCTGGATGATCTTGCGGGCCGAGCCGATGCCGCCGTCCAGGTAGACCGCGGCCAGCACGGCCTCCACCGCGTCGGCCTGGATGGAGGGACGGCGGCGGCCTCCGCCGGCGTTCTCTCCCTTGCCCAGGCGGAGATACTCCCCCAGCCCCCAGGCCTTGGCCACTTCCACCAGGCTCTCCTCGCACACCAGGGCGGCCCGGGTGCGGGTCAGGTCCCCCTCCGGCAGGTCGGGATGGGTGCGGAACAGATAGTCGGCGGTCACCATGCCCAGCACCGAGTCCCCCAGGAACTCCAGACGCTCATTGCTCTGGCAGCCCTTGAACCGGTTCTCGTTGGCATAGGAGCTGTGGGTGAGCGCGTTCTCTAAGAGGGAACGGTCGTGAAAGGTATATCCAAGGGTCTCTTCCAGATGGCGCATGGTGGTTCCTCCTCTTCTCCAGTTCCATACGATTCAAAACGCAAGCCCCGCCGTGGGCGGGGCTTGCAGGCAAACGATCAATCCAGCTTGGTCTGCAGGAAACGAACGAAGTCTCCCACAGTGGTCATGTCGGACAGGTTCTCATCGGCCAGGTCCTCCAGGTTGAAGGCCTCCTCCACCGCCATGGTCAGATCGACCACGTCCACGGAGTCGGCGCCCAGCTCCTCAAAGGAGGTGTCCATGGTGATGTTCTCGGCGTCCACGCCCAGCTGCTCGGACAGCAGCGCCACGATTTTCTCAAAAATCATATCTATCTTCTCCTATCATATCGTTCTGTATTCAGGAACGGTAATTGCACTAAAATAATAGGCAAGATAAGGCAAGCTGTCAATAGGATTTTTGATTTTTTCTCTCCCCGTGGGAAAATCGTGGAAAACCCACAATCAGCCCTCTTCCTTTTTCACCTGCACGGGGAGACGCATGTGCTCCACATTCTCGGTGATGTCCTCAATGATGCCCGAGGCGGCAAACTTGGCGGCCTGCCGGATGGCATTCTTGATGGCATAGTCGTCAGAGGAGCCGTGGGCCTTGATGACCGGCTTGGAGATGCCGATGAAGGCGGTGCCGCCCACCTCTCCGGCGTCCAGGATCTTCTTGAAGGAGCGGATGCCGCCCGAGACCAGAAGGGCCGCCAGCTTGGTGATCAGGTTCTTCTTGAACATGGCCTTGAGCTGCTTGGCCAGGAAGCCGCCGGTCCCCTCCATGGTCTTGAGGAAGATGTTGCCCGAGTAGCCGTCGGAGACAATCACGTCCACCGCGCCGTAGACCGCCTCCTTGCCCTCCACGTTGCCGGTGAAGTGGATACGGCCCTGCTCCCCGGCCTCCTGCAGGAGGGCGTAGGTCTTCTGCTGCAGCTCGGTGCCCTTGGAGGGCTCGGCCCCGATGTTCAGGAGGCCCACCCGCGGCTCCGGACGGCCCAGCACCCGCTCGGCATAGTAGGAGCCCATGAAGGCGAACTGGAGCAGGTATTCGGGGGTACACTCGGCGGTGGCGCCGCAGTCGATGAGGACGGCCCCGCCGTTTCCGGTGGGCACCACCGGGGCCATGGCCGCCCGGCGGATGCCCTTGATGCGCTTGACGATGAGGGTGGCCGCCGCCAGCAGTGCGCCGGTGCTGCCCGCCGAGACAAAGGCGTCGCCCTTGCCGTCCTTGAGCAGATTGAGCCCCACCGTGAGGGAGGAGTCCTTCTTCTCCCGGAAGGCGGTGGCCGGATTGTCACAGATCTCCACCACCTCGGAGGCATGGACGATCTCCATCCCTGCCGGGGGCTCCTTCATGCCCTCCTCGTTGAGGACCTGGAGGATCTCCTCCCCCCGGCCCACCAGGATGACCTCTACTCCCTGCTCCCGGATGGCAGCCAGTGCACCCTTTACGTTTGAGGCGGGCGCGTTGTCGCCGCCCATGGCGTCTACGATGATCTTCATGACTTTTCCCTCTTCTTTCCTGTGTTCTCATCCGGACCGGCCCTATGCCAACGGCCGCGGCTCGTCTGTCAGACCCAACAGGTAGTCGGCAGACACCTCAAAGGTCTTGCAGAGCTTATACAACCGCTCCATGGAGGTCCCGGCTTTTCCGTTGGCCATGTCGCTGACCTGCGCGGTAGAGACCCCCAGCGCCTGGGCCAGCTGGGCATAGGTCATGTTCCGCCGCTGAATGAGTTCTTTCAGCCGGGCCGAAAAGATGGCGCGCTCAAACATACTCTGCCCCCTTGACATATTAGATATAATCTAGTATCATCACATTAGATTATATCTAGTGAGGTGTCCCTCTATGGATCACTTACTCTTTGCCCTGTATGAACTCGCTGCCCGGCTGGACCGGGACGCCGGGGATCTCCCGGACTGCTATGCCCTCCGGGAGCGGCACCTGGGCCGGGTCCGGGAGGCGATGGGCGATCCCTTCTGCGAAAAGCTCCGGGACGCGGCCGACGAGTGCGCCCAGCTGGACGCTGAGGCGGCCTTTCTCCGGGGCCTGCGGCTGGGACTGGCCCTCCACCGGCTGTAAGGGTCGGTTACAGCTCCGCCGGGTCCAGCTTGTCCAGGATCTCCAGCGCCCGGCGGCTCAGCTCGGCGTTTTTATTTCTTTTACCCTTGACCTTGTAGCCCAGGGGCGGGATGATGCCGAAGTTCACGTTCATGGGCTGGAAGTCGCCCACCGTCTCGTTGCTGATGTAGAGGGCCAGCGCCCCCACCGCCGTCTCCTGGGGAAAGTCCACCGGGGGCTTGCCCTGAAGTCTGCGGGCCAGCTCCACCGCCGCCAGGAAGCCGGAGGCGGTGGACTCCACATATCCCTCCACGCCGGTGATCTGCCCGGCGAAGCACACCCGGGGCTCATGCTTGACCCGGTAATAGCGGTCCAGCATCCGGGGGGAATCCAGGTAGGTGTTCCGGTGCATCACGCCGTAGCGCACGAATTCCGCGCTGCGCAGGGCGGGGATCATGGAAAAGACCCGCCGCTGCTCGGGCCACTTCAGGTGGGTCTGGAAGCCCACCAGATTGTAGATGGAGCCCTCGGCATTGTCCTTGCGCAGCTGCACCACGGCGAAGGGCTCCTTCCCCGTCTTGGGGTCCTTGAGGCCCCGGGGCTTGAGGGGGCCGTAGCAGAGGGTCTGCTTCCCCCGTCGGGCCATGACCTCCACGGGCATACAGCCCTCAAAGACCTGTTTGTCCTCAAAGCCGTGGACTTCGGCCTCCTGGGCGGCGCACAGCTCGGTCCAGAAGGCGTCGTACTCCTCCTCGGTGAGGGGGCAGTTGATATAGTCCGGCGTGCCCTTGTCATAGCGGGAGGCAAACCACGCCGAGGTCATATCCACGCTCTCAAAGGTGACCAGGGGGGCCGCCGCGTCGTAGAAGTTGAGATAGCGGCTCTCGGGGAAAAAGGCCTTGATGCGCTCGCTCAGGGCCTCGGAGGTGAGGGGGCCGGAGGCCACGATCACATTCCCCTCGGCGGGGATCTCGGTGACCTCCCCCTCCACCACGGTGATGAGGGGGTGCTCCTTCACCGCCCGGGTGATGGCCCCGGAAAAGGCGTGGCGGTCCACCGCCAGGGCGCCGCCCGCCTCCACCCGGTGCTCGTCGGCACAGCGGAGGATGAGGGAGCCCAGACGGCGCAGCTCCTCCTTGAGCAGGCCCACCGCGTTCTCCAGCTGGTCGGAGCGCAGGGAGTTGGAGCACACCAGCTCTCCAAAGTCGTCCGAGTGGTGGGCGGGGGTCTTTTTCCGGGGCTTCATCTCATGCAGCTCCACCGGAATGCCCCGCTGGGCCAGCTGCCACGCGGCCTCACATCCGGCCAGGCCCGCGCCGATCACGATAACAGGTTCCATGTGTTCTCCTTACGCTTCCTCTGTCTTCTTGGCCGTCTTCTTCGCGGTGGTCTTTTTGGCCGGCTCCTTCTTGGCGGTGGTCTTCTTGGCCGCCGCTTTTTTGGTGGTCTCGGTCTTTTTGGCCGCGGTTTTCTTGGCCGCCGGCTTTTTCGCGGCGGTCTTTTTGACGGTCTTTTTCTCCTCCTCGGGCGGCACGCCCTCGGCGGGATTGGCGTTTTCCGGGGTCTTCTTCTTATAGCCCCGCTGATCCTCCGGCAGGAAGTTGGGGCACTCGGGATTGATGCAGAAGGGCTTCTTGAAGCCCCGGCCCGACTTCTTGAAGAGGGTGTGTCCGCACTCGGGACAGGTCTCCTTGACCGGCACGTCCCAGGTCATGAAGTCGCAGCGCTTGCTCTCATCCTTGTTGGTGTTGTTCTCACAGCCGTAGTAGGCATAGCCCCGCTTGGAGGTCTTTTTCAAGATCTTGCCGCCGCACTTGGGGCACTTGCCCGGCATCTCGATGACGATGGGCTGGGTGTGGGGGCACTCGGGCCAGCCGGGGCAGGCCAGGAAGCGGCCGAAGCGGCCGGACTTGAAGACCAGATTGCGCCCGCACAGGGGACAGATGACGTCGGACACCTCGTCGGGCACCTTGATGCGCTCGGTGTCCTGCTCGGCGGCCTGGAGCTCCCGCTCAAAATCCCCGTAGAAGCCGGAGAGGATGTCCTTCCAGTTCTCCTTCCCCTCTTCCACCTCGTCCAGCAGCTCCTCCATCCGGGCGGTGAAGGCGGTGTCCACGATGTCGGGGAACTTCTCCTTCATCAGGTCGTTGACCACCTCGCCCAGGGGGGTGGTGCGCAGGTTCTTCCCCTCTTTCACCACATACTCCCGGTCCAGGATGGTGGAGATGGTGGGGGCGTAAGTGGAGGGGCGGCCGATCCCCTTCTCCTCCAGGGCCTTGATGAGGGTGGCCTCGGTGTAGCGGCTGGGGGGCTGGGTGAAGTGCTGTCCCGGCTCGCTCTTGAGGAGCTTGAGGGCCTCCCCCTCCCGCAGGTCGGGCAGGGGGGACTGACGGAGGACCTCCTCGTCCTCGTCCTTGCCCTCCACATAGACGGCGGTATAGCCGGAGAACTTGAGGGCCGAGTGGTTCGCGCGGAAGCGGTAGCCGGCACTCTCCACCTCGATGGTGACGCTGTCATAGACGGCGGGGGCCATCTGGCAGGCCAAAAAGCGGCTCCAGATCAGCTTGTAGAGCCGGTACTGCTCGCTGGTCAGGTCCTTCTTGAGCTGCTCGGGGGTCAGGTTCACGTCGGAGGGACGGATGGCCTCGTGGGCGTCCTGGGCCCCGGACTTGGTCTTGAACACCCGGGGCTTTCCGGGGTAGTAGTCGGCCCCGTAGCGGCCCTGGATAAAGTTTTTGGCAGCCTCCGTGGCCTCGTCCGAAAGGCGCAGGGAGTCGGTACGCATATAGGTGATGAGACCGATGGTCCCCTCGCCCTCGATGTCCACGCCCTCGTAGAGCTGCTGGGCGATGGACATGGTGCGGCGGGGGGTCATGTTCAGCTTGCGGCTGGCCTCCTGCTGCAGGGTGGAGGTGGTGAAGGGGGGCGCGGGATTGCGCTGCTTATCCTGCCGCTTGACCCCCTGGACGGTGAAGGAGTCGGCCTGAACGGCGGAGACCACCGCCTGGACCTCCTCCTCGCTGTGCAGGTCCATCTTCTTCTCCCGGCCGTAGAAGGCGGCCCGGAACTGGCCCAGGTTGGGGGCGATGCGCTCCAGGTCCACATCCAGGGACCAGTACTCCTCGGGCACGAAGGCCTTGATCTCGGCCTCCCGCTCGGCCACCAGGCGGGTGGCCACCGACTGGACCCGTCCGGCGCTCAGGCCCCGGCGGATCTTCTTCCACAGCAGGGGGGAGATCTGGTAGCCCACGATGCGATCCAGCACTCTTCTGGCCTGCTGGGCGTCCACCAGATTCTGGTCGATGGCACGGGGGGCGGCGATGGCCTCGTTGACCACCTTCTTGGTGATCTCGTTAAAGGTGACCCGGTAGGTCTTGTCGTCGGGGATCCCCAGCAGCTCCTTGAGGTGCCAGGAGATGGCCTCGCCCTCCCGGTCCGGGTCGGTGGCCAGAAAGACTTTTTCGCTCTTCTTGGCCGTCTTCTGCAGGTCGTCGATGACCTCTTCCTTGCCCTTGATGGGCTGATAATCCAGCGTGAAGCCGTGTTCCACGTCCACGCCCAGCTTGCTCTTGGGAAGATCGCGCACATGTCCCATGGACGCCTTCACCTGATAGCCGGGACCCAGGTATTTTCCGATGGTCTTGGCCTTGGCGGGGGACTCCACGATCACAAGATTCGATTTCGCCACAATAGTACCTCCAATTGGGTCTCTCCGTCTCTGTTCCGGAGGCCCTTCTCTCGTCCGCGCCTGGGCGGACCAACTGCGCCCTCTGGTGGGCGTCAGAGCGGATCTGATCATCGGCAAACCACCGCGCTCCGGGTTTGGTTTGCCGATGTTCAGGTACGCCCTTGGGCGGGAGATCCCGCCGGTGCTCAGTCCTTCTCCCGCAGCAGGATCAGGGCTTCAAAGAAATTGCCCGGCCGCTGGGCCAGGATGCCCCGCATAGTCAGCATGGTGAGGCTGGCCAGCACCCCGCTGGCCGGGAGGCCGGTACGCTCCACCAGGTCGTCCGGCCGCAGCCGCTCCTCCCCCAGGGCCAGGAGGATGGCCTTCTCCTCCGCCGTAAACTCTCCGGTCTGCTCTTGAAAGGTACTATAAGCCCTTCCTTCCGAGTTGTCAACCGCCTTGGGGACCGGCTCCGGCCCTTTGGGGCGGGGAGGCTGGGGGATCTCCTGCGCTCCCCGCTCCTCTTTCTCCCGCTTTCGCGGTGGGCCGGGCCGCAGGCGGGCCGAATAGAGCCCCTCGTACTCCACCAGGATGTCAGCGGCCGACTGAATGAGCTTGGCCTCCCCCCGCTGGATGAGGAGATTGGTCCCCTGACTGCCGGGATTTCCCGCTAACCCCGGAAAGGCAAAGACGTCCCGGTTCTGGTCCAGCGCGGTGCGGGCGGTGATGAGGGTGCCGCTCTTCACGCTGGCCTCCACTGCCGCCACGCCCAGGCTCAGACCGCTGATGATGCGGTTGCGGATGGGGTAGTGCCACCCCTCGGTGGCGGTCCCCGGCGGATACTCGCTGATGAGGGTGCCCACCTGGGGCACCACCCGGTAGAGGTCCGCGCTGGAGGATGGATAGACCACGTCGATCCCGCCGCCCAGCACCGAGCACACGGTCCCTCCGGCCCGGATAGCACTGCGCAGGGCGGCGGCGTCCACTCCCTGGGCCACGCCTGAGACCACCACCGCGCCCCGGCGGGCCAGGTCCCGGCCCAGCTCCGCCGCCTTCTCGATCCCGTAGGGGCTGGCCCGGCGGGAGCCCACCACGCCGATGACCACCCGCTCGTCAAAGGGGAGGTTCTTCCCCTTCACGTAGAGAAGGGCGGGCGGCGCGTCGATCTGGCGCAGACGCTCCGGGTAGGCGGCGTCCTGTATGGTCAAAATCCGGATGTTCAGCCGGGCGCAGTCCTCCAGGATGCGCTCCGGCCAGTCCATCTCCTTGTGGCAGAGCTCCTCCCGGAGCTTAGAGGGCAGACCCAGCAGCTCATACTCCGCCCGGTCGGCCACATAGACCTGTTCGGCCCCGCCCAGACGCTCGGCCAGGGCGGCCGCCTCCCCCGGCCGGATGGAGGGCCGGGTGGTGAGCCACAGCCAATACTTCAGCACAGACATGGAATTTCTCCCTCTCTTTCTCTACCGGGATCTCACTCCGTCTATCCGTTCTTCCCTTTTGTTCAGTGGCCGCGGGCCATCTCCCAGAGCACCACGGTGGCAGCTGCCGCCGCGTTGAGGGACTCACACCGCTCCCGCATGGGGATGCGGATGGTCTTTTCACACCGGGCCAGGGCCTCCTGGGAGATGCCCCTGCCCTCGCTGCCGATGACCACGGCCGCCCGCTCCAGAGGCAGCTCCCGCACATCGGCCGTATCCTCCCGCAGGGCGGTGGCGTACAGGGGGATCTCCGCCGCCGCCAGCCGGGGACACAGGTGCTCCAGATCGGTCTCCCACACCGGGAGCCGGAAGCAGGCCCCCATGGTGGAGCGGACCGTCTTGGGCGAAAAGGGGTCGGCGCAGCGGGGCAGCAGGACCACTCCCGCAGCTCCCAGCGCATCGGCGGTGCGCCAGATGGTGCCCACGTTCCCCGGGTCCTGGAGTCCGTCCAGCACCAGATACCCGCCCGGCGCCATGGTCTCAGGCAGCGCCGTCTCCGGTCTGCGGCACACGGCCAGGACGCCCTGGGGGGTCTCCACGGTGGAGAGGCTCTCAAAGAGTCCCTCGGGCACCTCCACCAGGCGGATCCCCTGGGGCAGGTCCTCGGGGGGAGTCTTTCCCCGGGCGTAGACCAGGGTCTCCACCCCGGCGCTCCAGCGCAGGGCCTCCCCCACCAGTTTTTCGCCCTCGCAGAGGTACTGTCTCTGGCTCCGGCGGTACTTCCCCTCCGCCCCCAGCTTGCGGATGTGGACGGCCAGCGGATTCTGCCGGCTGGTAATCGATTCCATCTTCATCTTCCTTACAGGCTATGCAGCAGGTTGATATACTCGGTACGGCCCAGCACCACGATCCGTCCGCCCTGGACCAGCCGGTAGTCGCCGCCGGGGGCCACGTCCAGCACGCCCTCCGGGCCGCGCACCGCGATGACGTTGACATGGTGCTTGGCACGGATATCCAGCTCCCGGATGCTCTTGCCCATCCACACCTTGGGCACCGCCAGCTCCACGATGCTGAAGTCGTCGGAGAGCTCAATAAAGTTGAGCACGTTGGAGCTGGAGAGGCCCTGGGCCAGCTTCAGTCCCATCTCATGCTCAGGGAAGATCACCCGGTCGGCTCCGATCTTCTCCAGTACCTTCCGATGTACATGGCTCTGGGCCTTGCACACCACCTGCTTGACCCCCACTTCCTTCAGATTGAGGGTGATGAGGGCGCTGTTTCCCACGTCGTTGCCGGTGGCCACGATGGCGCAGTCATAGTTGCGCACGCCCAGCGCCCGCAGGACCGCCGCGTCTCTGGCGTCTCCGGTGACGGCGTGGGTCACCAGATCCACCACCTTCTGCACCTTCTCCGGGTCGGCGTCGATGGCCAGTACCTCATGGCCCAGCGTGCACAGCTCGGTGGCCACAGCGTTTCCAAATCGGCCCAGACCGATGACAACAAATGTTTTCATGCAATCCCCTTCTTTTTTATCCGATCATAATGTCCACATTGGGATACTGGATCTTGGCCAGTTTTTTACGCCGGGTCAGGAATGCGATGGAGAACGAAAGCACGCCCACACGGCCCAGATACATAAACAGGACAAGCACTGCCTGGGAAAAACGGGAGAGATGCGCGGTGATGCCGGTGGTCAGGCCCACCGTACCTAGTGCCGACGCCACTTCGAAGGCGCAGTCGATGTAGGGCAGGCTCTCCACCGAGGAGAGGATGATGGACCCGGTCAGAAATAGCGTGATCACCACCAGCGTCAGGGTCATGGCATTGATGACCCGCTGATAGGAGATGGCCCGGCCCCGCAGGGTCACCTGCTCCTTCCCCTTCAGCCCCGCCCGCAGAGCCAGCATGAGCACCGCCAGCGTCACAGTCTTGATACCGCCCGCGGTGGAGCCCGACGAACCGCCCACCAGCATGAGCACCACCGAAATGGCCTTGGTGTTGTCGTGGAGCCCGCCCTGTCCCAGCGCGTCAAAGCCGGCTGTACGCAGGGTGGTGGACTGGAAAAAGGCGTTGAGCAGTTTCTGCCACAGGGGCATGTTCCCCAGCGTGGCGGGATTGTGGTATTCCGCCAGCAGGGTAAAGACGGTGCCGAAGAGCAGCAGTCCCGCCGTCATCACCAGCACCAGCTTGCTGTACAGGGAGAGCTTGCGCCAGCACCGGCTGCGCACCACATCCTCCCAGACGAAAAATCCCAGGCCGCCGATGATGATGAGGGCGGCCGTGGTGAGCAGTATGACCGGGTGATGGTTCGCCCCGATCATACTGGAAAAGGGGCCGTACTCTCCGCCCATCAGATCAAAGCCCGCGTTGCAGAATGCGGAGATGGCGTGGAAGATGCCATGCCAGATCCCCCGGAGCAGTCCAAAGGTTGGAATGAAGCAGATGGAGAGGATCACCGCCCCCACCCCCTCGATCAGAAAGGTGCCCATGAGCGCATGGCGTACCATGCGCACCACACCATCCAGATCGTTGAGGTTGAAGGTGGACACCATGATGAGCCGCTCCGACAGGCCGATGCGGCGGTGGAGCGCAAAGGACACCATGGTGATGAGGGTCATAAAGCCAAGGCCCCCCAGCTGGATCATCATAATGATGATGATCTGCCCAAAGAGGCTCCACTGGACCCAGGTATCCACGGTAATGAGTCCGGTGACGCAGGTGGCTGAGGTGGCGGTAAACAGTGCGTCAAAAAAACCGACGCTCATCCCGCTGCGCGAGGCGATGGGAAGGGTCAGCAGCAGTGCGCCCAGCAGGATGATGCACCCAAAGGATGCTGCCACGATGCGCGTGGGATTCATCCCTCGTTTACTGAGCAGCAGATTGCGTGCGCGAATGGTAATACTCATAATATCTGATCGGCCTTTCTCTCCCGGTCCGGCACAGCCTGGACCGTACTGGCCTGTCCACACACACCGACAGGCCGCTTTGGTCGCGGTATGGGAGCATGTCCTGCTCCCATACCGACGAAAGGCCGCGCCCGGGACCAGGCACGGCCTCCAGAATCTCTGAATCAGTCCAGATGTTTCATGGTGGGAAGTACTCCTATGCGTATGTGATCGTCATTCGTTTCCATCCCCCGCCGTTTCAGAGACCGGATCATCGCGCCCTTAATAGAGCTTCGCGCCCGCCGGAATGTGCGGATCCACCATCAGGCAGTGGAGCTTCTCCACGCCCTCCTCATGATGGACCGCGGAGATGATCATGCCGCAGGAGTCGATCCCCATCATCTTCCGGGGCGGAAGGTTCGTGATGGCGATGAGGGTCTTGCCCAGCAGCTCCTCCGGCTCATAGGTGTCGTGGATGCCGCTCAGGATCACCCGGTCGGTGCCGGTGCCGTCGTCCAGAACGAACTTCAGCAGCTTCTTGCTCTTGGGCACAGCGGTGCAGTCCTTGACCTTGACGGCCCGGAAGTCGGACTTGGCAAAGGTCTCAAAGTCCACGAAATCCTGGAAGAGGGGCTCGATCTCCACCTTGGAGAAATCGATCTTCTCGTCGGTGACCACCACCGGCTCGGCCCGCTTCTCGGCCTTGGCGGAGGTGTCCTTCTTATCCAGGGGCTTCATGGTGGGGAAGAGGATGACGTCCCGGATAGAATCGCTGTTGGTCAGCAGCATCACGCAGCGGTCGATGCCGATGCCCAGGCCGCCCGTGGGGGGCAGACCGTACTCCAGGGCGGTGATATAGTCTTCATCCATCATGCCGGCCTCATCGTCGCCCTTGGCGCGCAGCTCGACCTGCTTCTGGAAGCGGCCGCGCTGGTCAATGGGATCGTTGAGCTCGGAGAAGGCGTTGCCCATCTCACTGTGGCAGATGAACAGCTCAAAGCGCTCGGTGAGGCGGGGGTCCTTGGGGGAGCGCTTGGCCAGGGGGGAGACGTCCACGGGATGCATGGTGATAAAGGTGGGCTGGATCAGCTTCTCCTCCACCTTCTGGTCAAAGCACTCGTAGAGGGCGTTGCCCCAGGTGGGATCGGCCGTCTCGGGCAGCTCCACACCGATGGACTTGGCCATGGCCACCGCCTCGGCGTCGTCGGAGACCGCCATAAAGTCAAGGCCCGTGTACTTCTTGACCGCCTCGGCCATGGTCAGGCGGGGCCAGCCGGGCGCCAGGCAGATCTTCTCTCCCTGCCACTCCACATCGTAGGTGCCCAGGATCTTGTCCGCGGCAGAGGAGAGCAGGTCCTCAAAGAGGTCCATCATATCGTTGAAGTCGGCATAGGCCTCATAGAGCTCCACCGTGGTGAACTCGGGGTTGTGCTTGGGGTCCATGCCCTCGTTGCGGAAGATGCGGCCGATCTCATACACCCGCTCCATGCCGCCCACCACCAGGCGCTTGAGGGGCAGCTCGGTGGCGATGCGCATGTACATGTCGATGTCCAGGGTGTTGTGATGGGTGATGAAGGGACGGGCCGTGGCGCCGCCGGAGATGGTGTTGAGCACGGGGGTCTCCACTTCCATATAGCCCCGGTTGTCCAGGAAGCTGCGCACATGCTGAATGAACTTGGAGCGGATGACAAAGGCCCGGCGCACCTCGGGATTCATGATGAGGTCCACATAGCGCTGACGGTACCGGGTCTCCCGGTCGGTCAGACCGTGGAACTTCTCCGGCAGGGGCAGCAGGGACTTGGAGAGCAGGGTGACCGAGTGGGCCTTCACGGAGATCTCGCCCCGCTTGGTGCGGAACACTTCGCCCTCCACGCCCACGATGTCGCCGATATCCACCTTCTTGAACTTGGCAAAGGCCTCCTCGCCCAGCTCGTCGATGCGGACATAGATCTGGATGCGGCCCTGTCCGTCCTGCAGGTCGCAGAACACGGCCTTGCCCATGCCGCGCTTGGACATGAGACGTCCGGCGATGGCCTTGATCTGGCCCTCCATCGCCTCAAAATTCTCCCGGATCTCGGTGCTGTGGGCAGTTACCGGAAAGCGGGTCTGCTGGAAGGGATCCTCGCCGGCGTCCTGGAGCTCCTTGAGCTTGGCGCGCCGAATCTGAAGCAGCTCAGACAGAGAGGGCTCCTCCTGCTGGGGATTCTTCTTCTCTTCACTCATGCGTCTGTTCTTCCTCTCTTTTATGCCTTCTGAATGTTCAGGATCTTATAGTACAGGGTGCCGGCGGGGGCCTCCACCTCCACCTCGTCGCCCACGGCCTTGCCCAGCAGCGCCTTGCCGAAGGGGGAGTCCTCGGAGATCAGGCCGTTCATGGGGTCGGCCTCCTGAGAGCCCACCACCTCATACTGGACCTCTTCCTCAAACTCCTTGTCCAGCACCGTGATGCGGCTGCCCAGCCGGACCATGGTGGTGTCGTCGCTGTGCTCGTCCTCAATGACGATGCAGTTGGCCAGGATGTTCTCCACCTCCGCAATGCGGGAGTAGAGCTTGCCCTGCTCGTTTTTCGCCTCGTCGTACTCGCTGTTCTCGGACAGGTCGCCGAAGGAGCGGGCCTCCTTGATCTGATCGGCCACTTCCTTCTCACGCACCGTCTTGAGATAATTGAGCTCCTCTTTCAGCTTTTCAAAGCGCTCGGGGCTCAGCTTATATTCTTTTGCCATTGCCGTGCACACCTTTCTTTTCGCCGGAAATATGAGAAATGAGCCGTCTCCGGCTCGCAATCCTCCAGACTATCATTTTGTGTTTATACATTATATGTAGTTTGTCCGGTCCTGTCAAGTCATTTGCGCCGCCGCACTGGAAGATATTTCTATGTCCTCCAGCGCAAGCCGCCCCTCTTCCCAGAGCAGCGCCGCAAAGGCGTGTACCTCCACTTCATCCGGTACCGGACGCATGGGATGGAGTTCCAGTCCGCCCAGGGAGAGCCCGGGGGCGCACAGCACCAGATCCTCCGGTCCGGTCTCCCCCTCCGGCGGCGTGAACCAGAGGCGCACCTGGGCGCCCCTTCCGTTCTCCAGCACCGGGATGCCGTACTCCCGCTCCAGCCACTGGGCCAGCTCCCGTCCCTCCTCGCCCGCCCGGATCACCAGGCGGCGGACCCGGGGGACCAGGGTGCAGGCCGCGTCAAAGAGGCTCCGGTCCACCCGGCTGCCCAGAAGGGTCACTGTGGCCCCGGTCTCCGGGACCCCGTGCTCCGCCAGGTAGGTCCCCGCCAGCCGGGCGGCCAGGGCCTGGCAGAGCCCGCCGGGGTCCACTGCCTGCAAGCCGCTCTCGTGCAAAAGGTCCCAGAGCGGGAAGCCCGGCGGCGTGAGGCAGCGGCGGCAGCCCGCTTTCCGCAGGAGCTGCGCGCCCCGCTTCACCCGCCGGTTCCGGGCCGCGGGGGAGAGCGCGGCGGGCGCAGGAATACCGGCACGGCATACCCGCAGTCCTTCCAGGCGCACCTCTTCCACCGTGCTTCTCCAGCCCCGCCGCTCTTCCAGGACCATCCAACCGATCATACCCTCACCTCAGAGGGAGGGTATGCAGCAGAATCTCATCTTATGCCGCGATCCCCAACAGCTCCAGAGCCGCCTGGAACTGCTCGTCTTCCGCCAGAGGCAGCACCCCGGCCGTGAACTCGGCCTGATCCTCCTCGGAAAGGGCAATCTCCCGGTCCAGGTGCAGTCCGGTTCCGATGAGGCTCACACCGTTGCCGGTAAAATACTCAGCGGTGGAGATCCCCAGAGCGCCCCCGTTGAGCAGGGGAAAGAGCTGCTGGGAGTATCCCTTTCCGCTGGTGGGGGTCCCAATCACCACGGCCGCCCCCTCCTCCTGGAGCTCGGCGGCAAAGATCTCCGCCGCGCTGTATGTATTCTCATTGACCAGCACCGCCATGGGGAGGTCCACACATGCCGCGTCCGATTCATAGATCTTTTCCGCGCCGGTGTGGCTGCGAGTCTGGAAGATGGGGCCCTCCGGCAGCAGGAAATCCAGCATGGGAATGAGCTCATCCAGATAGCCGCCTCCGTTGTCCCGCATATCAAAGACCAGCGCGGTGGCCCCCTGGCTCTGAAGGTCGGTGACGGCCTCCTTCACCCGGTCGGCGCTTCCCGCAAAGAAGTTGGAGAGCTTGACATAGCCCACGCCGTTCTCCAGGTACTCGTAGGAGACCGGGTCGGTCTGGATGCTCTTGCGCACCAGCTCCACCTCCCGACGGTTCCCATCTAAGCCCTGGACGGTGAGACGGACGGTGCTCCCCTCTTCTCCCGCGATGCGGTCGGGGGCCTCATACCGCGCCTCTCCGGCAATATCCTCGCCGTCCACCGCGGTGATGATCTCGCCCTCGACCAGCCCCGCCTCCTCGGCCGAGCCGCCCGGCACCACGGCGCGGATGGTCAGTCCCGCTTCGCTGGTGTAGTCCACGGTGACGCCGATGCCCACATAGACATTGGCCCGGCGCTCCTGCTCGGCCTGGTATGCCTCCTCGTCCAGATAATAGGACCAGCGGTCTCCCAGGCCCTCGATCATGCCGGACAGGGCCTGATCGGTCACCTCCTCCGTCTTCTCCCCCACGAACTGGGTCTTGACCAGCGTGATCCCCTGGAGCAGGGAGAGTCCATCCCGTCCCAGCACCAGCCATGCCGCGCATCCCAGCACGATCAGCGTCACCACCAGCGTGGCGGCAGCCGTACCGATGAGAGCGCCCACGCCAAAGCGTTTTTTCTGCTTTCTTTTTTCTTCCATAGCGGACCTCCTTGCCGGATGAAACAGAGGGGAGCGCGGATCCCGCGCTCCCCTCCTTCGTGCTCTATTCTATGACAGCTTACCAGTTATATGCGCGTACAAACGAGTTATACAGTCCCGGGAAGCACTTCTCCGGGTCGGTCCGGGTGTAGTTGACCCGGATCTCCAGATGCAGATGGTTTCCGGTGGAGGAACCCGTGGTTCCCACATAGCCGATGACCTGTCCCTGGCTCACCATCTGTCCCTCGGACACCGCCCGGCTGCTCATGTGGGCATAGAGAGTGGAGTTGCCGTTGCCGTGGTCGATGACCACATAGTTTCCGTAGGAACTGTGATAGGCCGACGTGACCACCTGTCCGCCCTTGCAGGCCTTGATGGCCGTGCCGCCGGGCGCCGGGATGTCAATGCCCGTGTGGCTCTGGGGCCGGTTGGTGATGGGATGGATCCGGTAGCCAAAGGCAGAAGTGAGCTTATAGTAGCCGGGCAGGGGCCACAGATAGTCGCCGCCCGGGTCCAGAACGATGTTGTTCTGCTTGCGCTCTTCCTCCAGCTTCTTCTGCTTTTCCACGATCTCCTGCTGGATCTCAGCGGCCGCCGCGCTCTCAGCCTCCAGCTGACGGTTGACCTCAGCGGCGTCGGCGTTGATCTGATCCAGCAGTGCCTGGGCCTCGGCCACCTTCTGCTTCTGCTCGGCCTTTTTGGCCTCCTGCTCCGCTTTCTTGGCCTCCTGCTCGGCGCGTGCCGTCTCCAGATCGGCCTTGAGGGTCTCGATCTGCTTACGGGTGGCCACCAGCTCGTCCATGACGGCCTGGTCATAGCTCATGATCTCATCGACCATGTTGATCCGGTCCAGCAGATCGGTAAAGTCCTCCGCCTGGAAGATGATGGACCAGTAGGAGACATTTCCGCCCTCCTCCATGGCCCGCACCCGCTGGCAGAAGAGCTCGTACTGGGCCTCTTCCCGGGCCACAGCCTCCACCCGCTCGGCTTCCTTCTGGGCGATCTCGCCGTCATAATAGGTGATCTGGTTCTGGATGTTGGTCAGCTCCGTGTTGATGGCCTCCAGCTGCTGCTGAAGGATGTTCCGCTTGGCCTGGGCATCCGCCTGATCGTTCTTAAGGTCGTTCAGCTCCTGCTTGAGCTCCTCCTGGCGGTCTTTGGAGGCCTGCTGCTCCTGCTTGAGCTTGTCGATCTCCGACTGGCTCACTGCGCCGGCCGTGCCGCTGACGATCATGCTGACCATGGGCAGAATCATCAGCGCCGCCATCAGCAGCGCAAGCCCTGCCACCACCACGCGGTGAACGCCCCACTTCTCCTTTTCCGGTTTCTTTCTTGTCTGCTTCGCCATAGACATATTACTCCTTGTATTAAACCTGAAGGAACTTACGGATCGCCATCAAGCTTCCTCCCACACCGATCACAAAACCGGTGCCCAGGAAGACGCCCAGCACCATCATGGCCATCTGCTCAAAGGGCAGAATGGTGATGAGCTGCATGGTGTCCGACGCATTGATGGCCTTTCCGATGAGGGTATACACGCCCCACTGGATGAGGTAGGCCAGCAGCGCGCCCACCAGTCCCAGGATCAATCCCTCAAACACAAAGGGCCAGCGCACAAATCCGTTGGTGGCGCCGCACATCTTCATGATGGCGATCTCCTCCCGGCGGTTGAAGGTGGCCAGCTTGATGGTGTTGGTGATGATGAAGAGAGAGACCAGCAGCAAAATGGCCACCAGGATCACCGCCACGCCGCTTGCCACGTTGCGCACCACGGTGAAGCCCTCCGCAACCTCATAGGCCGCGCTGGTCTCCGCCACGCCGGTAATCCCCTTCACCTGCTCCACCGTCTGTCGAAGCTGGTTGAGATCGTTCACATGGATCCGGAAGCGGTCCCGCAGCACCGTATCGGGCAGGCTCTCAAAGAGTTCGGTCTCCTCCTGCTTGGCGGCAAATTCCTCTTTGGCCTGCCCCCGGCTCATAAATTCTGCCGACGCCACATTGGGTATCGCCAGAATCTGTTCCTCCAGGGCACGGGCCTGTTCCTCGGTGTAGGTCTCGTCGATGTAGGCCAGAAACTCATTCTGTTTCTCGAAGTCCCCCAGCATATTGTCCAGGTTGACCGCCACCAGAGAGAAGGAACCCATGATCAGCAGACAGCAGATGATCATACACACCGCCGCAAAGGACATCAGTCCATGGGTAAAGATGCTCTGAAAGCCCTCTACAAAAAAGTAACCAATATTAAATCGTCTCATTGTCGTAATACCCGCCCATTCCGTCGCTGATGATCCGTCCGTTTTCGATGGCGATCACCCGCTTGGCAAAGCGGTTGACCAGCTCCTTCTCATGGGTGACCACCAGCACGGTGGTGCCAAGCTCATTGATCTTCTCCAGCAGCATCATGATCTCCAGTGAGCGCTGGGGGTCCAGGTTTCCCGTGGGCTCGTCCGCGATGATCATGCTGGGATTGTTGACCAGTGCCCGGGCGATGGCCACGCGCTGCTGTTCGCCGCCCGAGAGCTCATCCGGCCGCCGGTCGGCTTTGGTGTCCAGTCCCACCAGCTCCAGCACGTAGGCGATGCGCTTCTTGATCTCCCGGGGGGAGGCGCCCACGGCCCGCATGGCAAAGACCAGATTGTCGTAGATGCTCTTCTTCTCGATCAGGCGGAAGTCCTGAAAGATGACACCCAGAGTCCGGCGCATATAGGGCACCTGTCTGGGCCGGATGGTGTTCAGGTTATAGCCGTTGACCATGAGACGTCCATCGGTGGGGGCCACCTCCGCCGTGATCAGCTTGATGATGGTGGACTTTCCCGAACCGGAGGGCCCGACCAGAAAGACAAATTCCCCGTCGTCAATGCGCATGGAAATGCCCTTCAATGCCTTGGTCCCATTGTCATAGGCCTTATAGATATCGATAAAACGAATCATAACTACCTCTTTTATGTAAAGGAACTGTATAAGAAGAATGCAGAATACAGAGTGCTCCTGTGTTTCTGTATTCTGCATCGTTCCATATCCGGCTCTGCCGGTATTGCCGCGGATCCCGGGCGCTGTCACGCCGCAGCGGTCCGCAGACTTCTCATGCTCAGTTGTCGATGCCGCGGGAGATGAGGTACTTCTTGACCATCAGGGCCACCTTGAAGGTGATGGCGTCGTCGAACTCCCGCAGGTCCAGACCGGTGAGCTTCTTGATCTTCTCCAGGCGGTAGACCAGGGTATTCCGGTGGACGAAGAGCTTCCGGGCGGTCTCGGACACGTTCAGGTTGTTCTCAAAGAACTTGTTGATGGTAAAGAGGGTCTCCTGATCCAGCGCGTCAATGGGATTCTTCTTAAAGACCTCCTGCAGGAACATCTCACACAGGGTGGTGGGCAGCTGATAAATCAGGCGGCCGATACCCAGGTTCTCGTAGTTGATGATGGACTTCTCAGTGTCAAAGACCTTGCCCACCTCGATGGCCACCTGGGCCTCCTTGTAGGCGCGGGCCAGATCCCGGATGTGCCCCACGATGGTGCCGATACCGATGACCACCTTGATGTTGAGCTCCTCGGTGATGGCCTCTTCCACCTGCTTGGCGATCTTGTAGAGGTCCTTGCCCTCGGTCCCCTCGTTGAGCTGCTTGATGAGGGCCACGTCGGTCTCGCTGATGGAGAGCACAAAGTCGGTCTGCTTGTCGGGGAAGAGATTCTGCACCACGTCGATGGCGGCCACATCATTGCTCTCCACCTGACGGATCAGGAACACGGCCCGGGGCAGCTCGGAGACAAAATGAAGCTCCTTGGCCCGGACATAGATATCGCCCAGAAGAATGTTGTCCGAAATAATATTCTTGATAAAAGTCGCCTTGTCGTGCTTTTCCTCATAATAGGTCTTGGCGCCATTGAGGGCCACCACCGCCATGGAGCACACCAGCTTTGCCTCGGCGTCATCTCCACGGACAAAGGCGGCATAGTCAAACTGGGAGCCCCAGCCGGTCAGGGTCTTGAAGGTGCGGCCCTCATAGGCCACGGCGTTGCCCTCACCACTGTTGACCGCCTCTACCACACCAGGCCAACGCTCGCCAATGCAGGTAAGCTCGTTGCAGGCGACCACCGTTCCCTCGGAGTCGATCACGCCGATGGCCCGGTCCGTGCTGTCCTTCATTTGGAGAACGACGCTTTGAAAAATCCTGCTAGACATTTACAATGCCCCCCTAAACTTTGTACTTGCGTTGGGAACCCTTCTCAAAAATTCACACGCATTTCTACCATTTCACTCATATGGAACTATTATAGCGGCTTTTTTTTCTCTTTTCAATAGGTTGTGTAAAGTTTTTTGTGGAAAATGCCGAACTACAGCGTTTCCTTTCTGCCCGCGCGGGGCCCATGCTCCCGCAGTGCCTGTACTTCCTCCGCTGACAGAGGGCGCCATTGTCCCTTCTCCAGCGACGGGTCCAGCATCAGAGGCCCCATGGTCAGGCGCTTGAGATAGACCACCGGCTTCCCCCGATCCTCCAGCATTCGCTTGATCTGGTGGTACTTTCCCTCCCGCAGGGTGACGATCCCCTCATCCGGGCGCTCCAGGCGCTCCAGACCGGCGGGCAGGCATTCCAGTCCATCCTCCAGCTTCATCCCGGCGGCAAAGGCTGCGCAATCCTCCTGGTTCAGCGCCCCGTCAACCCGCACAAAGTAGGTCTTGTCCACATGCTTGCGCGGGGAGAGCAAATCGTGGGCCAGCGCCCCGTCATTGGTCAGCAGCAGCAGTCCCTCCGTATCCCGGTCCAGCCGCCCGGCCGGAAAGAGCCCGATCCGCTTCAGGTGGGGCGGCAGCAGATCCAGCACGGTCTTCTGCCGTGGGTCCTCGGTGGCAGAGACCACCCCTCCCGGCTTGTGCAGCATGAGATAGGTATACTTCTCCCCGGAGACCGGGAGGCCGTCCACCTCCAGCACCAGCCCCTCCCGGTCGTATTTTTCCTCCGCAGAGCACGCCTTGCTTCCATTCACCGTCACCCGGCCGGCGCGCACCAGCTCTTTGACCTCCCGCCGGGACCAGCGTCCCGTGCCAGAGAGGATCTTATCCAGTCGTTCCATGTTCCTTGCTCCGTTTCTTCCATCGCCTTCCGGCGCGAGATCCAATCGGTGCTATTGTATCATATTTTTTTCCGGGTGCACATATCCATAGAGACAAAGAATGGAAAGGAGCGTTGCGCTGTGTTTATTTGGACGACTCGGCTCAGCCGGGGGCGCATCGTCGCCGGCGTTGCGGCCGCCGTGCTGATCTGCGGCTGTGTGCTGACAGGTGTGGCGGCTTTGCAGACGCAGGATGCGGAGGCCTCCGCCACGGTCAGCGGCAAGGGGATCAAAACCAACGAGGATCGGATCGCCTATCTGGCCTCCTATGGCTGGGAGGTCTCCCCCGAGCCCATCTCGGTGGAGGAACTGCAGATCCCGGACGAATTTGACGACACATACACCCAATATCTGGATCTTCAGGCACAACAGGGCTTTGACCTGACCAAATACCGCGGAAAGCGGGTCAAACGCTATACGTATGCCGTCACCAACTATCCAACGGGAGAGAGCGGTGTTCAGGCCGGTCTGCTCCTCTATCGAAACACCGTGATCGGCGGGGACGTATTGTCCAACGCACTGGGCGGCTTTATCCACGGCCTGACCATGCCTACCTGAAAATTCCATAAAAAATGTTCCAGGAACGAGTTCCTGGAACATTTTTCTATTCCACTGCAAGGGTCTTCATGCTCAAAAAGAGGAATTTGACGTACATTCCCATGGCCGTCAGCAGCAGCACATTGGCCAGGATGGTCACAAAGCGCATGACGCCGGCCGGTGTGGGCAGCAGGCTCAGCACATAGCTGAAGACCGCCACAGCGGTTACGATGATATAGAGCAGCGCCGCCTGCTCTCCCTGCGCCGCCAGGCCGTCCGCTCTCCGCTCCATCAGCTGTCCGCACGTAGCCCGGCAGCAGAAGCGGACCACCAGACAGACCAGGATCTGTGCGATGCAGCTGAGGAGGAGCACCAGTACCGGAAGGATCTCAAGGGTGATCATCACTCCCAGAATAGAGGCCGCGATCGAACCGGCAAAGACCACAACCACATTGGCAATGGAAAAGTGGAAGGCCAGCTGATAGGACCCGTCAACACTGCGCAGGGTGTACAGCCCCGCCAGTGTCATCGCCATGCATCCCAGGCTCAAAAATCCGGAGAAGAACAGCTGGGTCAATCCCACCAGATTGGCCAGGCCCAGCAGGAGCTGAAGCCCTTCCGCCGCCAGCAGCAGCTGCAATCCCTGGTTCAGGGCGCGATTTTTTGTCATGTGATTATGAACTCCTTTCCGATCCGCTCTTCCCCTCCAGCACGTGGAGGTTGAGATGCGGATAGGTCAAATCAATCCCCGCGCGGTCAAAGGCCGCACGTACCTGCTCCAGCAGGTCAAAATAGAGAGACCAGTAATCCTCCGTCCGGCACCAGACCCGCACCGTATATTCCACCGAGCTGTCCCGGAAGGCCGACAGGCGCACAAAGGGCTCCGGATCGGAGAGCGCCATCGGATGGGCATCGATCACACCCCGAATGGCCCCGATCACCGCCTCCGTGGTGTCATCATAGGAGGTATTGAAGGTAAGATCCACCCGGCGGTTCTCCTGGGCGTTATAGTTGACGATCTTGGCCGCCGAGATCTCACTGTTGGGCACAAAAATGATCTTGTTATCCACCGTCACCAGCTTGGTGTGGGACATGCTGATCTCCGCCACCGTTCCGCTGACGCTGTTGGTCTCGATGTAGTCCCCCACTTTAAAGGGCTTGGACAGCAGGACCTGGATCCCTCCCGCCAGATTGGACAAGCTCCCCTGTACGGCCAGGGAAATGGCTAGGCCTACCACGCTCAACACCGCCACCAGAGAGGTCACGTCGATGTTCAGGGCGCTGGCCACAATCAGCGCAAACAGGAACCAGAGCAGGATGTTCACACTGGTCCGCAAAAAGGTATGCAGGCTCTTTTCGATCTTCCCGCGCTCCAAAATCCGATTCAGAAAATGCTGGATCACCTTGATCACGGCAAGACAGCATACGATCAGGAGTGCTAATGAGATCAGTCTTGCAGGGGTCAGTCCGGTAAAATCCTTCAGGATGGGCGCCAGTCCGGTGGAATCAACCACTTCATTGATCACATCGGTTACAGAACTTCCCGCGGTATCCAAAATCTCATCCACCGGTCCAGCGGTTGCACTGGGCGATGGAATGGGTGTAGCAGACATCTGATTCGACTCCTTTCCAAAGACTCATAATCTGATTTCCAGGAAACACAGTGTATCATAATTTGATGGAAAGGGCAAGTTTCTGTCAAAGTCTGTCCACCCAGCCGTTCAGTAAAAAAAAGAGCGGCGGTCCCTAAGGACCGCCGCTCTGAAAGAGCTTAAATTACTCCTCGATGTCGATGACGACGCCGGAACCAACGGTACGGCCGCCCTCGCGGATAGCGAAGCGCAGGCCCTTCTCGATGGCGATGGGGGTGATCAGCTCGACCTTCATGTCGACGTTATCGCCGGGCATGCACATCTCGGTGCCCTCGGGCAGGGTGATGACGCCGGTCACGTCGGTGGTACGGAAGTAGAACTGAGGACGATAGTTGTTGAAGAAGGGGGTGTGACGGCCGCCCTCGTCCTTGCTCAGGACGTACACCTGGCCCACGAACTTGGTGTGGGGGTGAATGGAGCCGGGCTTGCACAGAACCTGACCGCGCTCGACGTCGGTCTTGGCAATGCCGCGCAGCAGGGTGCCGATGTTGTCGCCAGCCTCAGCGTAGTCCAGCAGCTTGCGGAACATCTCGATGCCGGTAACGGTGGTCTTCTTCTTCTCGTCGGACAGACCCACGATCTCGACTTCCTCGCCCATCTTGATCTGGCCACGCTCAACACGGCCAGTGGCCACGGTGCCGCGGCCGGTGATGGTGAAGACGTCCTCGACGGGCATCAGGAAGGGCAGGTCAGCCTTGCGGTCAGGAGTGGGGATGTAGCTGTCGACAGCGTCCATCAGCTCCTTGATGCAGGCGTAGTCGGGATCGTCCACGCCGCCCTCGCAGGTCAGAGCGTTCAGAGCGGAACCCTTGATGACGGGGATGTCATCGCCGGGGAACTCATAGCTGGACAGGGTCTCGCGGACCTCCATCTCAACCAGCTCCAGCAGCTCCTCGTCGTCGACCTGGTCGCACTTGTTCAGGAACACGACCATGGCGGGCACGCCGACCTGACGGGCCAGCAGGATGTGCTCCTTGGTCTGAGCCATGGGGCCGTCGGTAGCAGCGATAACCAGGATAGCGCCGTCCATCTGGGCAGCACCGGTGATCATGTTCTTGATATAGTCGGCGTGGCCCGGGCAGTCAACGTGAGCATAGTGACGCTTGTCGGTCTCGTACTCAACGTGAGCGGTGTTGATGGTGATGCCGCGCTCGCGCTCCTCGGGAGCCTTATCGATGCTGGAGTAGTCCTCGTACTGAGCCTGACCCTTCAGAGCCAGGTACTTGGTGATGGCGGCGGTCAGGGTGGTCTTGCCGTGGTCAACGTGGCCGATGGTGCCGATGTTGACATGGGGCTTAGTGCGCTCAAACTTCTGCTTAGCCATGTTTGATATCCTCCTTAAATTCAAATCAAATACATTGAAAAAGATGGGATGATGATGCTATTTTATCCTAGGAATGGATAAAATGCAACCTCATTTTTAGACCTGCTTACTCAGCGTCCTTGCGGCCGCGCTCAGCAATGATCTTCTCAGCAATGCTCTTGGGAATCTCCACATAGCTGTGAGGCTCCATGGAGTACTGGCCGCGGCCCTGAGTGGAAGAACGCAGGTCCGTAGCATAGCCGAACATGCTGGCCAGAGGCACCAGGGCATCCACCTGGGTGGCGCCGGGACGGCTCTCCTGACCCTGGATCATGCCGCGGCGGCTGGTCAGGTCGCCGATCACGTTGCCCAGATACTCGTCGGGCACGATGACGGAAACCTTCATCACAGGCTCCAGCAGCACGGCGTCAGCCTTGCGGCAGGCCTCCTTGAAGGCCATGGAACCGGCGATCTTAAACGCCATTTCAGAGGAGTCGACCTCGTGGTAGGAGCCGAAGGTCAGGTGGACCTTCACGTCCACGACGGGGTAACCGGCCAGGATACCCGCCTGCATGGCGCCCTGGATACCGGCGTCGACCGCGGGGATATACTCCTTGGGGATGACGCCGCCGGTGATCTCGTTGAGGAACTCGTAACCCTTGCCGGGCTCGTTGGGCTCGATCTTGATGCGGACGTGACCGTACTGGCCCTTACCGCCGGACTGACGGGCATACTTGGTATCCTGCTCGACAGACTTCTTGATGGTCTCCTTGTAGGCAACCTGGGGCGCGCCCACGTTGGCCTCGACCTTGAACTCGCGGAGCAGACGGTCGACGATGATCTCCAGGTGGAGCTCGCCCATGCCGGCGATGATGGTCTGACCGGTCTCCTCATCGGTGTAGGTCTTAAAGGTGGGGTCCTCTTCGGCCAGCTTCACCAGCGCCAGGCCCATCTTCTCCTGACCAGCCTTGGTCTTGGGCTCGATGGCGACGCGGATAACGGGCTCGGGGAACTCCATGGACTCCAGAATGATGGGAGCCTTCTCATCGCAGAGGGTATCACCGGTGGTGGTGTTCTTCAGACCCACGGCGGCGGCAATGTCGCCGGAGTACACGACCTCGATGTCCTCGCGGTGGTTGGCGTGCATCTGCAGGATGCGGCCGATGCGCTCCTTCTGCTTCTTGGTGGAGTTGAGCACGGAAGAACCGGTGCTCAGAGTACCGGAGTACACACGGAAGAAGGACAGACGGCCCACGTAGGGGTCAGTCATGATCTTGAAGGCCAGCGCGGAGAAGGGGGCGGAGTCGTCGGCGGGACGCTCGTCCTCTTCCTCGGTGTCGGGATCCACGCCCTTGATGGCGGGGATGTCCAGGGGGGAGGGCATGAAGTCGACGATGGCGTCGAGCAGCTTCTGCACACCCTTGTTCTTGTAAGAAGTACCACAGGTCACGGGAACCAGCAGGTTCTCGATGGTGCCGTGGCGCAGGGCAGCGCGGATCTTCTCCACGGGGATGGGCTGCTCCTCCAGGGCCAGCTCCATGATCTCGTCGTCGATGTCAGCGACAGCGTCGATGAGCTTGGTGCGGTACTCCTGAGCCAGCTCCATCATGTCAGCGGGGATCTCCTCCACGCGCATATCCTTGCCCAGATCATCGTAGTAGATGTCGGCGTTCATCTCCACCAGGTCGATGATGCCCTTGAAGGTATCCTCGGAGCCAATGGGGAGCTGAATGGGCACGGCGTTGCACTTGAGGCGGTCGTGGATCATGTTCAGCACGTTGTAGAAGTCAGCGCCCATGATGTCCATCTTATTGACGTAGATCATGCGGGGGACCTTGTAGTGGTCGGCCTGACGCCACACAGTCTCAGACTGGGGCTCAACGCCGCCCTTGGCGCACATAACGGTCACAGAGCCGTCCAGCACGCGCAGGGAGCGCTCCACCTCGACGGTGAAGTCCACGTGACCCGGGGTATCAATGATGTTGATACGGGTCTGGGGGAACTGATCCTTGGAACCCTTCCAGTAGCAGGTGGTAGCAGCGGAGGTGATGGTGATGCCGCGCTCCTGCTCCTGAGCCATCCAGTCCATGGTGGCGGTACCATCATGGGTCTCACCGATCTTGTAGTTAACACCGGTGTAGAACAGGATGCGCTCGGTGGTAGTGGTCTTACCGGCATCGATGTGAGCCATGATGCCGATGTTGCGGGTATTTTCCAGGGTAACCTTTCTAGCCATATGCTGTTACCCTCCTTACCAGCGGTAGTGAGCGAAGGCCTTGTTGGACTCGGCCATCTTGTGGGTGTCCTCGCGCTTCTTGACAGCGGAACCCAGGTTGTTGGCGGCGTCCATGATCTCGCCAGCCAGACGCTCCTTCATGGTCTTCTCGCTGCGGGCGCGGGAGTAATTGGTCAGCCAGCGCAGACCAAGGGTCTGACGGCGCTCGGGACGAACCTCGATGGGCACCTGATAGGTGGCGCCGCCGACACGACGGGCCTTGACCTCCAGGGACGGCATGATGTTCTCCAGAGCGGCAGTGAAGACCTCCAGAGGATCCTTCTCGGTCTTCTCCTTGATGATATCGAAAGCGCTGTAGACCACCTTCTGGGCCACGCCCTTCTTGCCATCCAGCATGATGCTGTTGACGAGCTTGGTCACCAGGACGGAGTTATAAAGCGGATCAGGCAGAACCTCCCGCTTGGGTACATTACCTCTTCTGGGCACTTTGCTTCCCTCCTTCATAGTATGATTTCATAGGTACTCGAACCGCTCATGCGGCCCGTGTAAAGACAAGTGCCTGCTTGTCCAGTGCCTGTCCGAGGTCTACCCTATATGGTAAACGCTCGGCAAGGCGATTTGCCTTGCGCATAAGCGCACAATGCAATTCAAATGTGGCGCATTCCGCGCCGGTGTGCATGCATCCCTGCGGAAGATTACTTCTTCGCGCCGCCCTTGCCGGCCTTGGGACGCTTGGCGCCGTACTTGGAACGGGCCTGCATACGACCATTGACGCCCTGGGTATCCAGAGTGCCGCGGATGATGTGGTAACGAACGCCGGGCAGGTCCTTAACACGGCCGCCGCGGATCATGACCACGGAGTGCTCCTGCAGGTTGTGGCCGACACCGGGAATGTAGGCGGTGACCTCGTAGCCGTTGGTCAGACGCACACGAGCGATCTTACGCAGAGCGGAGTTAGGCTTCTTAGGAGTAGCCGTACGGACCGCGGTGCAGACACCTCGCTTCTGGGGAGAGGGCAGATCGGTCTCACGATTCTTCAGGGTGTTCAGGCCGTACTGCATGGCGGGAGAGTTGGACTTGTAGGTCGCAGCCTGACGTCCCTTGCGCACGAGCTGATTAAAAGTAGGCATGAGTAGTTCCTCCTTTCTTAATGGGTTGATTGTATTATTTTAACCGAATCTCCGAAGATGATTCCGTTAAAACCCAGTTAATAGTGCGGCCACGGCGGAACCCACCGCAATGCCGCAGGCCGTGCCCAGTTCCTTCATATGGGGCACGCGCTCCACAGGTACACCGCGCTCCCGGCAGAGGGTCTCTACCGGTTCAATGACACGGGGATCGGCGTCTTCTGCCAGAAAAACTCTGGCCGCTCTGCCGTCGCCCAGCGCGCGCTTGGTCTGCTTCACACCCACGACCTTGGGGCCTGTTTTCAGTTGAGTCAGCACCATGCACGCCTCCTGTCGTTGCACTTGGAAACACCGCATAACGGGGTATTTCCTGTCTGCGGCAGGTACACCTGCGCGATTTTGAATTATAGCATAGGAAACCCCATCCGTCAAGCAAAAAAGCTCTGTTTTTTTCTCCTTTTTCCACGCTTTTCCCCGTCAAATCGCCGGATGGAGTGTTCTTTCTCTCTTTGGGCGACCCATACGTCTTTTCAAGACGGACAAAAGGCCCCGGAGCATGGCTCCGGAGCCTTTTGATAAACGGTCAGATCAATGGACTGTGTGATCAGTCTTCCGCGCCCTCATCCATGGTGATGGAGAGGATCTCCTCCTCCATGGGGGCGATGCCGACGATCTCATCGGCCTGCTCGGGGGCGCTCTCCTCGTGGCTGTGCTCATGCTCGCAGCCGCAGGTGCACTCGTCCTCGATCTTGTCATACTTGCGGTAGACCGACAGACCGGAGCCGGCCGGGATGAGCTTACCGATGATGACGTTCTCCTTCAGGCCCAGCAGGTGGTCCACCTTGCCCTTGATGGCGGCCTCGGTGAGGACCTTGGTGGTCTCCTGGAAGGAGGCGGCGGACAGGAAGGACTCGGTGGCCAGAGAGGCCTTGGTGATACCCATCAGCAGGCGGGTGGCGGTGGGGAGGCGCAGCTCCATGCCGTCGTTGGTCTCGCCGGCGTCGATGCGCTTCTGGACCGCCTCCTTGGCGTCCTCAAACTCGATGAGCTCCACGGTGGAGCCGGAGAGCAGGTTGGAATCGCCGGCGTCCTCGACCCGCACCTTGCGCATCATCTGACGGCAGATGACCTCGATGTGCTTGTCGTTGATGTCAACGCCCTGCTGACGGTAGGGCTTCTGGACCTCGCGGATCAGGTAGTCGTACACCGCGTGGACACCCCGGATGCGGATGACGTCCTGGGGATAGAGGGCGCCCTCGGTAAGTGCGAAGCCCTTCTCCACGGTCTCGCCGTCCTTCACGCGGATGCCCGCGCTGTAGGGCAGCGGATAGGTGACCACCTCGCCGTCGGGGGCGGTGATGCTCAGGTTGCACATGGAATTGCGCTTGGTCTCCTCGATGGACACCCGGCCGCCGATCTCGGCCAGCTGGGCCATCTTCTTGGGCCGACGGGACTCGAAGAGTTCCTCGACGCGGGGAAGACCCTGGGTGATATCGCCGCCGGCGACGCCGCCGGTGTGGAAGGTACGCATGGTCAGCTGGGTACCGGGCTCACCGATGGACTGAGCGGCGATGATGCCGACGGCCTCGCCCTCGCCCACCGGCTCGCCGATGGCCAGGTTGATGCCGTAGCACTTGGAACATACTCCGCTGCGGGCGCGGCAGGTCAGCACGGAGCGGATCTTCACGGCGTGGATACCGTGCTCCTCCAGCATGGCGGCGTCGTCGGGCACCATCATGCGGTCCTTGGAGATGAGGACTTCGCCGGTCTTGGGATCGCAGATGTCCTCCACGGGATAGCGGCCCTTGAGGCGCTCGCCGAAGGTCTCGATGACCTGGCCGTTCTCGCTGATCTCGGAGACCATGATGCCGTCGTCGGTACCACAGTCGTGCTCGCGGATGATCACTTCCTGGGACACGTCCACCAGACGGCGGGTCAGGTAACCCGAGTCGGCGGTACGCAGAGCGGTATCGGCCATACCCTTACGGGCGCCTCGAGCGGAGATGAAGTACTCCAGCACGGACAGACCTTCACGGAAGTTGGACTTGATGGGGATCTCGATGGTACGGCCGGAGGTATCGGCCATCAGGCCGCGCATACCGGCCAGCTGACGGATCTGAGCGGAGCTACCACGGGCGCCGGAGTCGGCCATCATCCAGATGGGGTTGTAGCGGTCCAGGCCCTCCATCAGGGCGTTAGACACGTCGGCAGTAGTCTTCTCCCAGGCGGACACCACCAGGCGGTAGCGCTCCTCGTTGGTCAGGAAGCCGCGCTTGTACTGACGCTCGATCTTGACGATCTCCTTCTCGGTATCGGCGATCATGCCGTACTTCTTCTCGGGGATGGTCATGTCGTAGATGGAGACGGTCAGGGAGCCGCGGGTGGAGAACTTGTAGCCCTTGGCCTTGATGGTATCCAGCACGCCGGCGGAAACGGTGAAGCCGTGCTTGGTGATGCACTTGTCGATGATCTTGCCCAGCTGCTTCTTGCCGGTGATGAAGTTGATCTCGGGCTCGAACATGGTCTCGGGGTTGGTGCGGTCCACAAAGCCCAGATCCTGGGGGATGCCCTCGTTGAAGATCAGGCGGCCCACGGTGGTGCGCACCATCTTGTGCTGCTCCACGCCGTCGACCTCCATGCTGCGGCGGACCATGATGGGCACGTGCAGCTCCAGCTCGCCCTCGTCATAGGCCAGGCGGGCCTCATTGTCGCTGCCGTACACCGGCAGGCACTCCCGGGGGAGCTCCCCGTCGGGGGTATTGGCGGCGATGTCGGCCACGGTGGGGATGTCGTCCAGAGAGCCGGGATTCTTCACCCACACCATGTCGGCCACGGTGATCTTCCCCTCGGCCAGGGCGGCGCGGACAGCCGCGCAGTCCTCATAGACCTCCTCGGGGTCGTGGGCGGGATAGCGCTCAAAGGTCAGGTAGTAGGAACCCAGCACCATGTCCTGGGTGGGCACGGTGACGGGGCCGCCGTCCTGGGGCCGCAGCAGGTTGTTGGCCGAGAGCATGAGCACCCGGGCCTCGGTCTGGGCCTCGGCGGACAGGGGGACGTGAACAGCCATCTGGTCGCCGTCGAAGTCGGCGTTAAAGGCGGTACACACCAGGGGGTGGAGCTTGATGGCGCGGCCCTCGACCAGCACGGGCTCAAAGGCCTGGATGCCCAGTCGGTGCAGCGTGGGGGCGCGGTTGAGCATGACGGGATGCTCCTTGATGACAAACTCCAGGGCGTCCCACACCTCGGCCTTGCCCTTGTCCACCATCTTCTTGGCGGACTTGATGTTGTTGGCCACGCCGTCCTCCACCAGCTTCTTCATGACGAAGGGACGGAAGAGCTCAATGGCCATCTCCTTGGGCAGGCCGCACTGATAGATCTTCATCTCGGGGCCGACCACGATAACGGAACGGCCGGAGTAGTCCACGCGCTTGCCCAGCAGGTTCTGGCGGAAGCGGCCCTGCTTACCCTTGAGCATGTCGCTCAGGGACTTGAGGGCGCGGTTGTTGGCGCCGGTGACGGCACGGCCGCGGCGGCCGTTGTCGATGAGGGCGTCCACCGCCTCCTGGAGCATCCGCTTCTCGTTGCGCACGATGATGTCGGGCGCGTTGAGCTGGATGAGGCGCTTGAGGCGGTTGTTGCGGTTGATGACCCGGCGATACAGGTCGTTCAGGTCAGAGGTGGCGAAGCGGCCGCCGTCCAGCTGCACCATGGGGCGCAGCTCCGGGGGAATGACGGGCAGCACGTCAATGATCATCCACTCAGGCTTGTTGCCGGAGATCCGGAAGGCATCCACCACTTCCAGGCGCTTGACGATGCGCATCTTCTTCTGGCCGGAGGCGTCCTTCAGCTCGGCCCGGAGCTGCTCGGAGAGCTGCTCCAGATCGATGTCCTGCAGGAGCTTCTTCACGGCCTCGGCGCCCATGCCGGCCTCGAAGTCGTCCTCGTACTTCTCCCGCATGTCGCGGTACTCCTTCTCGGAGAGGATCTGGTTCTTGGCCAGAGGAGAGAAGCCGGGATCGGTGACGATATAGCTGGCGAAGTAGAGCACCTTCTCCAGAATACGGGGAGAGATGTCCAGCAGCAGGCCCATCCGGGAGGGGATACCCTTGAAATACCAGATGTGGGACACAGGGGCGGCCAGCTCGATGTGGCCCATGCGCTCACGGCGGACCTTGGCGCGGGTCACCTCGACGCCGCAGCGGTCACAGATCTTGCCCTTATAGCGGATCTTCTTATATTTACCGCAGTGACACTCCCAGTCCTTGGTGGGGCCAAAGATGCGCTCGCAGAACAGGCCGTCGCGCTCGGGCTTGAGGGTGCGGTAGTTGATGGTCTCCGGCTTCTTGACCTCGCCGTAAGACCACTCGCGGATCTTCTCCGGGGAGGCAATGCCGATTTGGATGGCGTCAAACTCAGCGTAACTCATAGAATAGATCGTTCCTCCCTCTCTCTTACATGTCCTGGTCGTCCAGGAACGCGTCGTCGTCAGACGCGACGCTCTCGTCGTCGCTCACAGCCAGGTCGTCGTCGTCACTCTCGGCCTTCAGGGTGAAGCCGGCGGCCGCGAACTCGGACTCGGCGTCGCCCTCGCGGTAGCTGTAGAAGTCGTCGTCGTCCCGGATGCGATCGGGCTGGTAGTTGTCCTCTTCGTCATCCTTGAGCTCGATCTCAGCGCCGTTCTCGTCCAGCACCTTCATATCCAGGCACAGGGACTGCAGCTCCTTAACCAGAACCTTGAAGGACTCGGGCACGCCGGGCTTGGGCACGTTGTGGCCCTTGACAATGGCCTCGTAGGTGCGCACACGGCCGGTGACGTCGTCCGACTTGACGGTGAGGATCTCCTGCAGGGTGTAGGCCGCGCCGTACGCCTCCAGAGCCCACACCTCCATTTCGCCGAAGCGCTGGCCGCCGAACTGGGCCTTGCCGCCCAGAGGCTGCTGGGTGACCAGGGAGTAGGGGCCGGTGGAACGGGCGTGGATCTTATCATCCACCAGGTGGTGGAGCTTGAGGAAGTACACATAGCCAACGGTGACGCGGTTGTCAAACCGCTCGCCGGTACGGCCGTCGTACAGCCAGCTCTTGCCGTCGGGGGACAGGCCGGCCATGGTCAGGACCTCGGCGATGTCCTTCTCGTCGGCGCCGTTGAAGATGGGGGTGGCCACCTTCCAGCCCAGGGTCTTGGCGGCGTAGCCCAGATGGACCTCCAGCACCTGACCGATGTTCATACGGGAAGGCACGCCCAGGGGGTTCAGAACGATGTCCAGCGGGGTGCCGTCGGGCAGGAAGGGCATATCCTCCTGGGGCATGATGCGGGAGACAACACCCTTGTTACCGTGGCGGCCGGCCATCTTGTCGCCCACGCTGATCTTACGCTTCTGGGCGATGTAGACGCGGACCACCTCGTTGACGCCGGGAGAGAGCTCGTCGCCGGCCTCGCGGGTGAAGACCTTCACGTCCACGATGATGCCGCTCTCGCCGTGGGGCACCTTCAGGGAGGTGTCACGGACCTCGCGGGCCTTCTCACCGAAGATGGCGCGCAGCAGGCGCTCCTCGGCGGTGAGGTCGGTCTCGCCCTTGGGGGTGACCTTACCCACCAGGATGTCGCCGGAGCGGACCTCGGCGCCCACGCGGATGATGCCGCGCTCGTCCAGGTCCTTCAGGGCGTCCTCGCCCACGTTGGGGATGTCCCGGGTGATCTCCTCGGGGCCCAGCTTGGTGTCGCGGGACTCGGTCTCATACTCCTCGATATGAATGGAGGTAAAGACGTCCTCCTTGACCATGCGCTCGTTGAGCAGGATGGCGTCCTCGTAGTTGTAACCTTCCCAGGTCATGAAGCCCATGAGGATGTTCTTGCCCAGGCCGATCTCGCCGTTGCAGGTGGAGGGGCCATCCACGATGACCTCGCCCTTGCTGACCTTCTGGCCGGCCTTGACGATGGGACGCTGGTTGATGCAGGTGCCGTGGTTGGAGCGCAGGAACTTGATGAGCTTATACTCCTTGAGGCCCAGGTTCTGATAGCGCACGGAGACATACTGGGCAGAGACCTTCACGACCTCGCCGTCCTCCTCGGCCAGGATGGCGACCTCGGAGTCCACGCAGTTCTTGTGCTCCTGACCGGTGGCCACGATGGGGGCCTGGGTGGTCAGCAGAGGCACAGCCTGACGCTGCATGTTGGCGCCCATCAGAGCACGGTTGGCGTCGTCGTTCTGGAGGAAGGGGATCATGGCGGTTGCCACGGAGAACATCATCTGGGGGGACACGTCCACGTAGTCCACCTGGTTGGCGGCCACCGAGACGATCTCGTTGCGGTGACGGCAGGTGATACGCTCGTTGACGAAGCAGTTGTTCTCGTCCATGGGCTCGGTGGCCTGGGCGATGGTGAACTCGTCCTCCACATCGGCGGTCATATAGTGGATCTCGTCGGTGACCCGGCCGGTCTCCTTGTCCACCTTGCGGTAGGGCGCCTCGATGAAGCCGAAGCGGTTGACCCGGGCATAGGCGGAGAGGTAGGAGATCAGGCCGATGTTGGGACCTTCGGGGGTCTCAACGGGGCACAGGCGGCCATAGTGAGAGTAGTGGATGTCTCGCACATCGAAGGAGGCGCGGTCACGGCTCAGACCGCCGGGGCCCAGGGCGGACAGACGGCGCTTGTGGGTCAGCTCGGCCAGGGGGTTGGTCTGGTCCATGAACTGGCTCAGGGGGGAGGAACCGAAGAACTCCTTGATGGAGGCGGTGACAGGACGGATGTTGATGAGGGACTGGGGGGTGACGATGTCCAGATCCTGGATGGTCATGCGCTCACGGATGACGCGCTCCATGCGGCTGAAGCCGATGCGGAACTGGTTCTGGAGCAGCTCACCCACGCAGCGCAGGCGGCGGTTGCCCAGGTGGTCAATGTCGTCGGGGGTGCCCACGCCGAAGGCCAGGGCGTTGAGGTAGTTGATGGACGCCATGATGTCGTCCACGATGATGTGCTTGGGGATCAGGTCGTCCAGGTGATCCTTGATGGCGTCCTTCAGCTCCTCGCCGGAGAACTGATTCATCAGCTCCATGAGCACAGTGTAGCGCACCCGCTCGGTGACGCCGCACTCCTCGGGGTCAAAGTCCACGAACTTGGACATGTCCACCATGTGGTTGCCGAACACGCGCACCATGGTGCCGTCCACGTCCACCACGGCCTCGTTGACACCCTTGTCCTCCAGCTCATGGGCCCGCTCACGGGTGAGGACCTCGCCGGGCTCGGCGATGATCTCGCCGGTGGTGGGGTCCACCACGGGGAGGGCCAGCTTCTGGTTGGTCAGACGGGGACCCATGGACATCTTCTTGTTGAACTTGTAGCGGCCCACGGCGGACACGTCGTAGCGGCGGGGGTCAAAGAAGAGGGCGTTGAGCAGGCTCTCGGCGGAGTCCACCGTGGGGGGCTCGCCGGGACGGAGCTTGCGGTAAATCTCCAGCAGGGCCTCCTCATAGGTCTTGCAGGTGTCCTTCTCCAGGGTGGCCAGGATACGGGGATCCTCGCCGAACATCTCGATGATCTCGGCGTCGGTCTTGGGACCCACGGCGCGGATCAGGCAGGTGATGGGGAGCTTGCGGTTCTTGTCGATGCGGACATAGAACACGTCGGACAGGTCGGTCTCATACTCCAGCCAGGCGCCCCGGTAGGGGATGACGGTGGTGGCGTAGGTGACGTTGTCGGCCTTGTCGGCGGTGCGGGAGTAGTACATGCCGGGGGAGCGGACGATCTGGGAGACGATGACGCGCTCGGCGCCGTTGATGACGAAGGTGCCCCCCTGGGTCATGATGGGGAAGTCACCCATGAAGATCTCCTGCTCCTTGATCTCCTCGGTCTCCTTGTTGCGCAGGCGCACACGGACCTTGATGGGAGCGGCGTACGTGGCGTCCCGGGCCTTGCACTCCTCCACGTTGTACTTGGGGGGTTCGTCCATGGAGTAGTCGATAAAGGACAGCTCCAGATTACCGGCGTAGTCGGTAATGCAGGAGACATCCTTGAAGACCTCTCGCAGTCCCTTGTCCAGGAACCACTGGTAGGACTTCTTCTGGATCTCCAGCAGATTCGGCATCTCCAGGATTTCCTTGTGGCGGGCAAAGCTCTTGCGGAGGGTCTTGCCATAGTAGACGTCTTTGATCCTGTCTGTGACCATTCTGAATGACCATTCCTTTCCCTTAGCATCTGGCGGTCGTTCGGACAGCCGTCCAAACTTTTCGTACCTGCTCCCCGCCCCAGAGGACCGGAGAGCCCTGTTTCTGCGTCAGGTTCCGATTTTTCTCGTCCTCACTCCGTCATTTCCGCCAAAGCGGAGGTCCCGCCTCCAAAATGACACACACGGAGTTGTTGGCGAATTGTGTTCCACCGCCCCTTGCGGAGCACCGTGGAAACTGTTATACTCACTATAACATGGGATGGTATCGAAATCGGATGCTCTATTTGTAATAGCGCTCTATTATACCACGGATGTACAAAAGAGTCAATTTTTATATCTGTAAAGTTCGGAGAAATTCCGGACTTTTTTCTGTTTTTGAGGTGATATTATGCCGAAAATCCCCTCTCCCGCGCCCCGGGCACAGCTTCTTTTGCCCTGGCTCCTGGGCGCGCTCCTGCTGGCCGGAGTGCTCTGGCGCTGCTCTTCCCTGGCACTGGGCGGACCGGCCGTCGGATGGATCACCGGTCTCTGTCTGCTCCTGTGGACCGGGCTGGCCCTTCTCCCACTCCGCCGGGCGGGGTATGGAGGGAATAAATTGGCTCTGGCCTTTCTGGTCCTGGCGCTGGCGGCGCTGCTGCGGGCAATGTGTCTGGATCATATCACCTACGACTACCGGGACTTCCTCTCCCAGTGGGCCGCCTTTTTCCGGGAGAACGGCGGCTTTGCCGCGATCAAAGAGCCTGTGGGCGACTACAACGCGCCCTATCTCTACTTCATGGCCGCCATCTCCTATCTCCCCTTCCCGGATCTCTATGCCATCAAGCTTTTTTCCATCCTGTTTGACGGGATTCTGGCCTGGGGCGGCCTGCGGCTGGTCGGGGCTCTGTCCGGCCGGAAAGATGGTCCCGCCCCCCTGACGGCCTATCTGCTCCTTTTGCTCCTCCCCACGGTGGTCCTCAACGGCTCCTTCTAGGGACAGTGCGACGCCCTGTACGGCGCGCTGGTCCTCCACGCCATGGCCTCCGCCTGGGAGGACCATCCCAAGACCTCGGTGGCACTGCTGGCCGTGGCCTTCTCCTTCAAGCTCCAGACCATTTTCCTCATCCCCCTCTGGGGCGGACTGTGGCTGGTGCGGAAGCTCCGCTTCTCCCACTTGCTGGTCTTTCCGGCCGCCTATGCGGTGGCCGTCCTCCCGGCCCTGCTGCTGGGCAAGCCGCTGGCTGACATCCTGGGGGTCTATTTCAAGCAGGCGGGACAGTACAGCTATGCTCTGGTGTTCAACGCCCCTTCCCTCTTCGCCCTGATCCCCTACGGGGTGGATGTGGCGCAGCAGCCCCTGGCCCGGGCCGGTATTCTGGCGGCCTTTGCCCTGTGTCTCTTTGTGCTGGGATGGCTCTTTTTCCACCGCAGCCGCTTCTCCGGTGCACAATTTCTGGCGGCTGCCGCCGTTTTGGCCCTGGGGGTCCCCTTTCTTCTCCCCTATATGCACGAGCGCTATTTTTTCCTGGCCGATGTGGTCACCCTGGTCTGGGCGGTGTGGGACCGCCGGCGTATTCCCATCGCCCTGCTGACCCAACTGGCCTCCCTCAGCTCCTACTGCGTGTATCTGCGCCTGCAATACACAATGCCCGTCCACCTCTTCGGACAGACCTGGACCATGGCGCTGGAAGCGCTGTGTATCCTCGCCGCCCTGCTCCTGTCGCTGGGCACTCTGCTCCGCCGGAGGGACGATTTCAGGCGCTGACTTTGCCCTAAAAAGAACGTGGCTCCGCCCAATTGGGAAGAGGCCGCGTTCTTTTTTATTGACATAATATTTCGCCTTTTTTCCCGTTTCTGCTGAGCTTTCAAGTAATGTCTGTTCTCCTACCGGTATGCTTGACATAAAATAAGAATTTGACAACTCGGAAACAATGTGTTACAATTCGGTTACAGTTTTTAATTTTTAATTTATTTTCAGGAGGCACAGAATGGCAGACGAAAAGTTTCCTCTGGTCTACAAGGGCCATCCCCTTCGCCGGAAAGATAATCTGATCTATTACGGAAGCATGGCCGATAAATATATCATCATGATGCAGGTCATGAGCACCAAAAAGGTCAAGGATCTGGATGTGGCCAACAAGGTCGTGGTCCAGCTCCAGCTCACCGATCCCGACCTGAAAAGCCGGGACCGCGTCGTCAAGAAGAGCGAGAAGGACAGCCTCTACGCCGCCATGGATGTGGCCGCCGTCTGGCTGGAGCGTGCCCTCTCCAACAAATAACCCCCACCCACCCAAATGCCAAACGAATGAGAAGATAAACGGACTGCCTTCGGGCAGCATTTGACTGAATGGAGGATTATACCGATGATACAGCCTGTGAAGTTCCTGCGCGTTATGGCCGTCACCGTGGCGGTTTCTTGTGCCTGTCTGGTCAGCGCTGCCGCCGCCAGCATGGGCGTCGGCACCGTTCAGGCCGACGCACTCCGCCTGCGCTCCGCCGCCAGCACCGACTCCGCGATCCTGGCCACCGCCTCCAAGGGCGACGCCGTCATCGTGCTGGAAGACGCCGGGAACAACTGGTACAAGGTCGATTATGAATCTGTGCAGGGCTATATGTCCGGCGAATACCTCACCATTTCCCAGAAGGCGGACGCCGCCATCGGTTACGGCAAGGTGAGCGCCGGCGGCTCCACGCTGAATATGCGCAGCGCCCCCTCCACCTCTGCTTCCAAGGTCGCCTCTCTGGCTGACGGCACCGTCGTCAAGATCATCGGTGTGGATGGCAGCTGGTATAAGGTCGACTATAACGGCAAGACCGGCTATGTCAGCAGTGAGTATATGATCACCACCAAGGAGACCACCTCCCGCGGCAATGAAACCACGGCGACCTCCTCCTCCAGCATGGGAGAGCAGGTGGTGGCCTATGCCAAGCAGTTCCTGGGCACCCCCTATGTGTACGGTGGAAACGGCCCCAACTCCTTTGACTGCTCCGGCTTCACCAAGTATGTCTATGCCCACTTCGGCGTGACCCTCAACCGCACCGCCACCGATCAGCTGGCCAACGGCACTGCCGTTTCCAAGAGCCAGCTTCAGCCCGGTGATCTGGTCTTCTTCAAGGCCAACACCACCAAGCCGGTCTCCCACGTGGGCATCTACATTGGCGGCGGCCAGTTCATCCACGCCTCCACCAATACATACACGGTCAAGATCGACAACCTGAATTCCGGCTATTACAGCCGCGTCTATGTCTACGGCCGCCACATCCTGTAACATCCTCTTCTTCCATTCCGTCTGAATCTGTTTAAAAAGCGCCTGATGGTACTCCATCAGGCGCTTTTTCTATGAATTCTTCTTAGCTGTTGGAAGGGTGCTTACTCCTCTTCCTTCTCGGGCTCTGCCGTCATGACAGGCTCCTCCGCGGGAATCTCAGTCTCCACCACGGCGGCGACCTCGCTGTCCTTGATGCTCCCCTCTTCCTTCAGCTGGGCGATCCGGGCCTTGTTTTCCTCAATGTTGATCTTGGCCGCGGTGATCTTCTCACACAGCGACGTGTAAGCGGCCTCCGGCGCCATTCCCCGCTCTGCATAGTAAAGTTTTCCGATCTCAATATAAGCCTTGCGGATATTGTCCTCCTCGCCGGTGTTGGCCAGGCTCAGCCGGGCGATCTCTGCCAGCTGCTTGGACTTGGCCATGCCAACCTGGGTCAATTCCACCGCTTTTACCTTCAAATCATCCAAAAGCGCCATATATCATGACCTCCTGTTCCCTTAAACTGGCTCCATTTTATACCTTTTGCCCTATCTGCGCAAGTAGCTCCCTCTGGATTTAAGGAATATTTAAGCCTCCTCCCGGACCGGTCATGCCGCCCCCCTTTCCCGGCCGGCACCTCTGTGCACACCGGAGCATAGGATACTGCGGAGGTTATGCCCAATGAATGTATACCAGAACAAAGACTTCCGTTTCGGATGTCCTCCCCCTGTCTGTCCGCCCGCGTGCTGTCCTCCGCCCTGTCCCTGTCCCGGGCCGGAGCCGTGCACGGTGAGCATCGTTCCGGTTCCCGGTCCTACCGGCGCCACGGGCCCCACCGGCCCCATCGGTCCTACCGGTCCCACCGGAACCGCGCCAGCGCCTCAGGCCCTCTACGCCGTCGCTCCGGCGGCTCAGACGCCGGCCTCCGCCGGCTCTTCCCTCACCTTCCCCACCAACCAGATGGTTCTGGGGACCGAGATCACCCATACGGCCGGCTCCGGTGACTTCATCCTCACCCAGCCCGGCAGCTATGAGGTGCACTACACGGTCAACGCAGCTTCTTCGGACGCCCCCACGCTGGCCAGCGTACAGCTCAATGCCAACGGCACACTTGTCCCGGGCTCCCTGGCGACCAACTCCATTGCCACCAGCGGAAAACCGGTACTGCTCGCCAATACCACGGCCCTGACCATCCCCGGCACTACTACGCTGACTCTGGTCACCAACACGGCCAACACCACCTTTACCAACGGCTCCATCCTGATTCACAAGCTGAGCTGAGTCAAGACACAAAAGCGCCTCCCCGTCTGGGGAGGCGCTTCGTTTGTTCCAATGAGAGACGCTTAGTCCAGCAGCTCCTTGGCGGGGATGCCGGGCTCGGTCATGGCATAGGGATCCAGGATCTTGTTCAGGGTCTCCTCGTCCAGCAGGCCCTCCTCAATGGTGATGGTCCGGACGCTGCGGCCGGTCTGGATGGCCTTCTTGGCCACATTGGCGGCCGCCTCATAGCCCACGTGGGGGCAGATGGCGGTGATGATGCCCACCGAGTTCTCCACCATCTCCCGGCACCGATCCCGGTTGGCGGTGATGCCCTGGATGCAGTTGTCCACCAGCGTGCTCACCGCATAGGTCAGGAACTCCACCGCGTGGGTCAGGTTCCAGAAGATGATGGGCTCAAAGGCGTTGAGCTCCAGCTGGCCGGCCTCGGCGGCCATGGTGATGGTCAGGTCGTTGCCCATGATGTTGAAGGCCACCTGATTGACCACCTCGGGGATGACCGGATTGACCTTGCCGGGCATGATGGAGGAGCCGTTCTGGCGGGGCGGCAGGTTGATCTCCCCGAATCCGCAGCGGGGACCGGAGGACATGAGCCGCAGGTCGTTGGACATCTTGGAGAGGTTCACGGCACAGGTCTTGACCGCGCCGGAGACCGCCACAAACTCGTCCAGGTTCTGGGTGGCGTCAATCAGGTTGAAGGCCTGGACCAGCCGCAGACCGGACACCTTGGAGAGGTTGGGCACGATGCGGCGGAGATACTGCTCGTCGGCGTTCAGGCCGGTACCGATGGCGGTGCCGCCCATGTTCAGGCAGCGCATCTCGTCCATGGCCCGCTCGAAGCGGGCGATGTCCCGGCGGATGGCCTCGCTGTACGCCCGGAACTCCTGGCCCAGGCGGATGGGCACGGCGTCCTGCATCTGGGTGCGGCCCATCTTGATCACGTCGTCAAACTCCTCCGCCTTCTGCAGAAGGGCGGTGTACAGACGCTCCAGCTGGATCTGAGCCCGGACCAGCAGCTTGAGCACCGCCAGCTTTCCGGCGGAGGGGAACACGTCGTTGGTGGACTGGCCGCAGTTTACGTGGTCGTTGGGGTTGACCAGGGTGTAGTCACCCTTCTCCCCGCCCAGCAGCTCAATGGCCCGGTTGGCGATGACCTCGTTGGCGTTCATGTTCAGGCTGGTGCCCGCGCCGCCCTGGATGGGGTCCACGATGAACTCCTCATGGAGCTTGCCCTCCACGATCTCCTCACAGGCCCGGACGATGGCGTCGGCCACCTTCTTGTCCAGCAGGCCGATCTCATAGTTGGTGATGGCGGATGCCTTCTTGATCTCGGCAATGGAGTTGATGATCTCCCGGTGCATGGTCAGTCCGGTGATGGGGAAGTTTTCCACTGCCCGCAGGGACTGCACGCCGTAGTACACATCCCGGGGGACCGCACGCTCGCCAATGGAGTCATGCTCCGAACGGTAGGGCCCATGCTCGAACTCCGCACGCTGCTTATCTGTCATGGAATACTCGCTCCTCTTCCTGTTTTCCTGCACTTCAGATGCAGGTTTTCTTTCGTTGCCTCTAATCTAGCACGTTCACTTGCAAAATGCAAGCTATTTTTGCAAGTTTTCCACCATACGCAAGAAAAAAATCGTTTCCCCGGAAAAACTCCAGGGAAACGATGGTATTGTAACCGATTTATCCGCGGGCCATGCGGAAAATCTGGATCATATCGTCCTGACTCAGGGTCTTGAAGCCACCCAGATTGGGGTTGCGGCGGGCGCACTTCTCGGCCAGCAGCTGGATCTCGCTCTCATTGAGGTCGTGTCCCAGCTCCCGCACCGAGGTGGGCATACCGATCTCCCGGTAATACTGCTCCATGGCCTCGATGCCGGCCAGGGCAGTCTTCTCCGGGTCACGGAAGTCATTGGGACAGCCCATTACCTTGACCGCGAACTGGGCGAAGCGCTCGGGCTCCTCCCGGTAGACATACCGGGCCCAGCTCCCCCAGATGGCGGCCAGTCCCGCGCCGTGGGCCACGTCGAACAGGGCGCTGAGCTCGTGCTCCATGCGGTGGCTGGCCCAGTCCCCCACGGTGCCGCAGCCGGTCAGGCCATTGTGGGAGAGGCTGCCCGCCCACATGATCTGGGCCCGGGCATTGTAGTCCTTCGGGTCCCGGAGGGCCTTGCGCCCACAGTCCATCACAGTGCGCATCAGACCCTCGGCCAGCTCGTCGGTAAGGGCAGTATCCTTCTCATGGGTGAAGTAGCGCTCCATGGTGTGCATGAGGATGTCCACCACGCCGCAGGCCGTCTGATAGGGCGGCAGAGTATAGGTGAGCTCCGGGTCCATCACCGCGAAGCGGCAGCGGCAGATGTCGTTGTTGAGCCCCCACTTGAGCCCGTTCTCCTCGTCCGAGATGACGGAGGAATTGCTCATCTCGCTTCCGGCGGCCGAGAGGGTGAGCACCGCGCCCACCGGGCAGACCCGCTCCGGCTGAGCTGTGCCGCTGTAAAAGTCCCACACGTCCCCTTCGTAGGGAATGCCGTAGCCGATGGCCTTGGCCGAGTCGATGACGCTGCCGCCGCCCACAGCCAGGATGAAGTCCACGCCCTCCGCCCGGGCCAGGGTGATGCCCTCCCGCACCTTGGAGAGCCGGGGATTGGGCACCACGCCGCCCAGAGAGACAAAGTCGATCCCCTGATCCTTCACAGCCCGCTCCACGCGCTCCAGCAGACCGGAGCGGCGGGCGCTCTCCCCGCCGTAGTGGATGAGGACCTTGCGGGCCCCTTCGGCGCGCAGCAGCTCCCCAACTCGCTCCACTTCTCCCTTGCCAAAGACCACTCGGGTAGGGGTGTAGTACGTAAAGTTTTGCATGATGGCGTTCCTCCTTTGATCTGGACGGTATGTGTTGACCGGGCAAAAAGGGCGCCATACCCCTGTACGGCGCCCTTTCTGGTCAGTTTTAGTTCATCTGCTTGCGGCGGGACAGGTTGATGGTGCCGTCCTGCATGTCGCCGATGGTCTCCAGGCTCTTGCCGGTGCCGTAGGCCACGCAGGAGATGGCGTCGTCCGCCACATAGGTCTCGATGCCGGTGTGGGACTCGATCAGCTTGTCAAAGCCCCACAGCAGGCTTCCGCCGCCGGTCATGACGATGCCGTTGGTGGCGATGTCGGCCACCAGCTCGGGGGGCGTGCGCTCCAGCACACCGTGGATGGCCTCCAGAATGCGGGTGGCGGGCTCCTCAAAGGCCTCGATCATCTCGCTGGAGGTAACGGTGAACACTCTCGGCAGGCCGGTCATCAGGCAGCGGCCCTTGATCTCGATGGACTGCTCCTCGGGACGGGGGAACACACAGCCGATCTTCATCTTCAGCTCCTCCGCGGTGCGCTCGCCGATGAGGACGTTGTGCTTGCGGCGGATATACTTGATGATGGCCTCGTCAAACTGATCGCCGGCGATCTTGATGGAGGTGGACTCCACGATGCCGCTCAGGGAGATGACGGCGATATCGGAGGTACCGCCGCCGATGTCCACGATCATATGGCCGTCGGGACGGGTGATGTCGATGCCCGCGCCAATGGCAGCAGCCACCGGCTCCTCAATGAGGTAGACCCGGCGGGCGCCGGCCTGGATGCCCGCGTCGATGACGGCGCGCTCCTCCACCTCGGTGATGCCGGAGGGCACGCAGATGACGATACGGGGCTTGAAGAGCCGGAAGGAGGTCACCTTGCGGATAAACTCCTTGAGCATCCGCTCGGTCATATCATAGTCGGAGATGACGCCCTCCCGCAGGGGACGGATGGCAACAATGTTGCCAGGGGTCTTGCCCAGCATCTGCTGAGCCTCGGTGCCCACCTTGAGCAGCTTGCCGGTGTCCTTGTGCAGGGCCACCACAGAGGGCTCGCGGAGCACAACGCCCTTGCCGGCCACATACACCAGAATAGACGCAGTACCCAAATCAATGCCGATATCCTTGCTGAACATACCCACACCTCGAAGTCTCTTGAACTTTTCTTTTAAGTTTGCCCAAAATTCCATTCCTAAATCACCTATTTAAAGTCTGTCTAACATTATAAAGACATTTCTCCCGTATTTCAACAGGATTTTTCATAAGTTTTTCGGATATTTCAACCACTCTTCCGTCAATGGGCACGGGCCACCGTGACGCAGACCACATCGGCCGCACCCGCCTGGCGCAATACCGCCGCGCAGGCGGCCAGTGTGGAGCCGGTGGTAATCACGTCGTCCACCAGCAGAAAACGCCGCCCGGCCACCCGTTCGGGCCGGATGCACCGGTAGGCATCCCGCACATTCGCCCGCCGCTCCTCCCCGTCGGAGAGGCCGGACTGGGCCCGGGTGTGGCGCACCTTGCACAGGACTTCCTCCGGCTCCATGTCCAGGTGTTCCCCCACGGCCCGTGCCAGGAGGAGGGCCTGGTCGTAGCCCCGTTCCTTCCGGCGGCGCTGAGACAGGGGCACCCAGGTCAGAGCATCAAAGCGCCCGTCCAGATGCTCCCGGACGCACGCGGCCATCAGCCCGCCATAGGTCCGGGCATACCATCTGCGTCCCTCGAACTTGTAGCGGCGGATGGACTGGCGCACCTCCCCCTCGTACCGGAGAGGCGAGACCGCCAGGGTGATCCCCTCGCCCCGCTGCTCCGCCCCCGTCCCGTGGGTATAGGGCAACGCCCGGACGCAGTGGGGACAGATGCCCTCCCCTTCTTCCAGCAACCTGCCGCAGAAGACGCAGCGGGGCGGAAAGAGGAGATCCAGAAGGACCTGCCTCCACCGGCTCAATCCAGGTCCTCCGGCCGGATGGGGCCGTGCTCCTTTTCAAACTCGCGAATACATTTCTGAATTAGGTAGTGAGCCTGTCCATTGATGGTACGGCCCTCATAATTGGCGATATAGCGCAGCTTCTGATGTGTCTCCAGACCAACTCGCAGACCAATGTGCTTGATTTCTTTTTCCTGCATACTCAAATAAAGACTCCATTCCGTGCATACTGCACGCATTCTATCTTTATAGTATGCAAATGAACGCAAATTATTTTATAATGCGTGCAATTGCACGCACAAAATAGTTTTGGGTATCCGTTTCCTATCCATTATTCTGGGCCAGACGCCAGCGCAGGCCGGAATAGCGCCGCTGCTGACGGTTGTTGGCGGTCATCTGGGCCACCGCCTCCTCGTCCCCCACCAGCACCAGCAGCTCTCTGGCCCTGGTAATGGCGGTGTAAAGCACCCCCCGGGTGAGCAGGAGCGGCGTGGCCTTACTCACCGCCAGGATCACCGCCCGGTACTCGCTGCCCTGGGCCTTGTGGACGGTGACGGCATAGGCGGGCTCCAGCTCCCCCAGCATATCGGGGGAATACTCCACGATGCGGCCTTCAAAATCCACCGTGATGAGCTCGTTGCGGTTGTCCACCTCCAGAATCTGTCCGATGTCCCCGTTGAACACCCCCATGCCAGAGGTGAGGGAATCCCGGTCTTTCCACATCAGGTCGTAATTGTTGCGCACCTGCATGACCCGGTCTCCCTCCCGGAAGATATACTCCCCGAAGCGCCGCTCGCCCTTGCCGGGGACCGCCGGGTTGATGGCCTCCTGAATAGCCCGGTTGAGGGAGGCCGTCCCCGCCACCGTCTTGCGGGTGGGACAGAGCACCTGAATCTGCTCGGGCGGGATACCCATGTTCTCGGGCAGACGGTGGGAGATCAGCTCCACCACCGTGTCGGCCAGCCGGGCGGGCTCCTTCCGGCGCAGAAAGAAGAAGTCGGAGCTCCGGTTGCGCAGGTCGGGGAGCTCCCCCCGGTTGACCCCGTGGGCGTTCATGACGATGCCGCTCTGGGCGGCCTGCCGGAAGATCTCGGTGAGGCGCACCGTGGGGATGGCCCCGCTGCGGATGAGGTCAGAGAAGAGGTTCCCCGGCCCCACACTGGGCAGCTGGTCCGGGTCTCCCACCAGCACCAGGCGGCAGTCGCTCCGCAGGGCGGAGAGCAGCGCCCGCATGAGGGCAATGTCCACCATTGAGGTCTCATCCACGATGACGGCGTCGGCCCGCAGGGGTTCGCTCTCGTCGTGGGCAAAGACCAGCCGCCCGGTACCGGGATCGAACTGGGTCTCCAGCAGGCGGTGGATGGTGGCCGCCTCCACCCCGCACAGGTCCCCCAGGCGCTTGGCCGCCCGGCCGGTGGGGGCGGCCAGGGCGGTCTCCAGCCCCAGGGCGTCAAAGAGGGCCAGCACTCCCCGCAGGGAGGTGGTCTTTCCGGTGCCCGGGCCGCCGGTGAGGAGCATCACCTGCCGCCGGGCCGCCAGAAGCACCGCCTCCCGCTGCTGGGGGGCATATGTAATGCCCTGTTCCCGCTGGATCTGCTCCAAAATCTCCTCCAGGCCGTCGGGGGGCAGCAGCTCCTGCCAGGCCATCTCGGTCATCCGGGCCGAGACATACTCCTCCGCCTCCTGGAGCTCGGCGAGGTAGCAGGCGGTCTCCCCGGCCACCTCCTCCTGCACCACCTCGCCCCGCTCGAGGAGGGCCTCCAGCCCGTCCTCCAGGCTCTCGGCCTCCACCCCGATGAGCTGGGCGGTGGCCAGGAGCAGCTTTTTCCGGGGCAGAAAGGTGTGCCCGTTCATCAGATTGTGGGAGAGCTCGAAGAGGAGCCCGGCCTCGATGCGCTGGGGGTCCTCTCCGTCCATGCCCATCTCCAGGGCCAGCTGGTCGGCCACGGCGAACTCCACCCCCAGCTCCTCGTCCACCAGCAGGTAGGGGTTGCCCCGGATGACCTCCAGAGCCCGGTCCCCGTACCGCCGGTAGAGGGGCATGGCCAGCTGGAGGGCCACGCCGTGCTCCCCCAGGAAGTCCAGCAGGCGGCGCATCCCCATCTGGAGCCGAAAGGCCTCCCCCATGGCGAGCGCCCGCTTGCGGGTGATCCCCTTGATCTGGGTCAGGCGCTCGGGCTGCTCCTCCAGGACCGTGAGGGCGTCCTCTCCGAACTCCTCCACCATGCGCCGGGCGGTGGCTGCGCCGATGCCCTTGACCGAGCCGGAGGCCAGATACTCGAAGATGGCCTTCTCCCCGGCGGGCATCCGGCGCTGGATGACCTCGGCCTTGAACTGCTCGCCGTAGGAGGCATGGCGCATCCACCGGCCCTGGACCGAGAGACTCTCTCCCGGGGCGATGGCGGGCATGCAGCCCACTACGGTGATGCCGCCCTGCTCTCCGGCGTCGACCCGGAGGACCGTATATCCATTTTCTTCATTCTGGTAGATGACCGCATCCACCGTCCCCTCGATCAGGAGCTGTTCTTCCACCTGTTCCACCGGAATCACCCTTTTGTCTCAATCTCATCGGCCGCTCACGGCTGGCGGAGGTATTCCCCCAGCCGCTCCAGCGGACAGAGCACCATTCCTCCCTGCTCTCCCATCAGAGCAAGGGCCACCGCGCGGCCCCGGGGCGTGAGTCCCGCGTCGGCGATGATGATGGTAAACCAGGCGGCCTGCCCGCCCCGGAGCCAGCACAGGCCCCGCACATCGTGCTCCAGCGTCTCGGCCTCTCCCTGGACGGGCAGCACCGCGTAGACTGCCCCGCCCCCTGCTCCGCCGCTCACCGGCAGGAGCAGCTTGCCGAAGCACAGCCATGCCAGAGCCAAAAGTCCCGTGGCGGCCAGAAGGGCCACCATCGCCTGCAGAAAAGATTCCATTCCCGCTCACCTCCAGAGCATCCTATGCGGAAATGGAAAAATGGTTCAGATCATGGTCATCTTCACCACATACGTGAGGAAGGTCACCAGAAATCCCGCGATGAACACTCCGGCGGTCATGGCGGGCATGGCCTTGCGCAGGGGCATGTTCAGGAAAGCGGCGGCCAGCGCGCCGGTCCACCCGCCGGTCCCCGGCAGGGGAATGGCCACAAAGATCATCAGACCCAGATATTTGTACCGGGTCACCTTCCGGCCCTTCAGGTGGGCCTTTTTCTCCATTTTGTCCACCAGGGCGTTGAGCCGCGGCATATGACGGCGCATCCACTGAAAGATCCGCCGGATATAGACCACGATAAAGGGGAGCGGGAGCAGATTGCCCACCACACTGGCCACGAAGGCCACCCAGGGATTCAGTCCCAGGGCCACGCCGAAGGGGATGCCGCCCCGCAGTTCGATGATGGGCAGCATGGACACCAGCATGGTAAAGACCACCTCACCCGCCTGGTTCCCGGTAAGCCACGACATAAGATCCAATCTTAAAATCCTCCGATTCATTCGTTTGAAACCGGATCTGTCCGGTTTCTATCTCTATGATTGTAACATATTCGGTCAAAAGAAAACAGAACTGTTTTCCCACCGCATGTGCAAAAGGCCCCCCGCCGAAGCGGGGGGCCGCAGCGTATTGAAACAGGTCAGAGTCGCTCAAATCCCGTTAGGGCATGACCGTCATTCCCATATCCAGGGGCGTGGCGGTGACGCCGGCGGGCAGACCGGTCTCAGGCTCCTTGTCGGTGGGCTTATAGCCCAGGTCCATCTGGAGGGTCAGGTTCATCATGCCAGGCAGATCCATCTTCATGTCGATGGTGCTCTTGGTGCTGTCGGCATAGATCTTAGCGGTGGTGGACAGATTCACGCCCTCGGCGCTGGCCGCGACCGCCATGTCCACCTGCATGGAGACGATCTCCCCATCCCGCTCGGTAAGCACGGTGGTGTAGGTGATGTTTTCCACGCCGCCCTCATTCAGGGTGTAGGTGGCCTTGTAGGTATCGCCGTCCTTTTTGAGGGCGCCGTCGCTGAAGAGCTTCACATAGCTGTCCGCGCTCATGGTCAGCATGGAATAGGCGGTATCACGGTCGCTGAGAGGCATGGAGGCCAGGGTGGAGCGCAAGGTGTCCTCCAGGCTGAAGTCCTTGTACAGGCCCATCAGCTGGGACAGGTCCATGCCGCTCATCTGGAAGAGGTTGTTCAGATCCATGGAGTACCAGCCGCTGCCGCCGTTCTGCTGCGCCAGGATGGGGGCGTAGATGTAGTACATGCCGGTCTCCAGATCCATGCGCAGCTCCAGCTCGGTCTTGGCCAGGGAATTTTTCAGCTCGGCCAGCTGCTCCGCAGTCATGGCGGCGGGGTCAGAGGCGACCAGGGTGGCCAGGTCGGAGAGGTCCATCTCCATGGCCAGCTGGGCGGCGGTCATGCTGCTCACGCCGGTGACGGTGCCGTCCACTTTCATTTCCACGTCCTTCTCGGTCCCGGTGAGGCTGGAATCCATGGTCAGCCCCATGGAGAAGGTGCCGTCGGTAGCCTGGTTCTGCTCCGCCTGCTTCTCATAGAGATTGGAGATATACTGGTCCATCTTGGTAAAGGTGGCATCCCCCAGGAGCTTATCCACATCCACGATCAGGATGGTCTGGTCGTCCTGATCCCAGCCCACGTTGCAGCCGAAGGCCTCGGCGGCAAAGCGGACGGGCACATAAGTCCGCCAGGTGGCGCTGTCCACATAGGGCGCCACATCCATGGAAATGGTGGAGGTCTTATCCCCCTGCGTGAGGGTGGCGGTGGAAGAACCGATGGTCATATGCAGGGTGGTGTCCCCCCGGACGGCGGTGATCTCCTTTCCCTCACTGGTCACCTGAACGCCCATGGCCTCAAAGACGGCCCGGAAGGGCAGGAAGGTGCGTCCGCTCTTGGCCACAGGGGCGGCGTCGGTGAAGGCCACATTCTGGCCGTCCAGCTGGACGGCGATGCCGGCGGTGTTCTCCGCGGCGAGGGCGGGGACGGCCAGGGTGGCCGCAAGAGCCGCAGCGCTGCCCACCGCGCCCAGACGTTTACAGATTCGATTCATACAGAAACCTCCTTTTCCAGCGCCGGTGGGAATCCCGGCACTTTTCCATAGCACCATGTTACACCATCCACCCGGTGAAATGTCAATGCAAAAGATATCTATTTAAGGAAAGTTTAAGAACTTTCTCCCATTTACCCGGCTGAGATCAGCCCTCCAGCATCCGTTTCAGGTACCGCCCCGTGTAGGAGGCCGGGCAGGCCGCCACCTCCTCCGGGGTGCCGGTCACAACGACAGTTCCGCCGCCGTCGCCGCCCTCGGGCCCCAGGTCGATCACATGGTCGGCCGTCTTGATCACGTCCAGGTTGTGCTCGATGACCACCACCGTGTTGCCCACATCCACCAGCTTCTGGAGCACCTCGATGAGCTTGTGCACGTCGGCGGTGTGGAGGCCCGTGGTGGGCTCGTCCAGGATATAGATGGTCTTCCCGGTGGAACGTTTGGCAAGCTCGGTGGCCAGCTTCACCCGCTGGGCCTCGCCGCCCGAGAGGGTGGTGGAGGGTTGGCCCAGCTTCACGTAGCCCAGTCCCACCTCGTAGAGGGTCTGGATCTTGTTGTAGAGGCGGGGCAGGTTCTCAAAGAAGCCCAGCGCCTCCTCCACCGTCATCTCCAGCACCTCATGGATGTTCTTGCCCTTGTACTTCACTTCCAGGGTCTCCCGGTTGTACCGCTTGCCCTTACAGACCTCGCAGGGCACATAGATGTCGGGGAGGAAGTGCATCTCGATCTTGATGAGGCCGTCTCCGGAGCAGGCCTCGCACCGGCCGCCCCGCACGTTGAAGGAAAACCGCCCCGGGCCATAGCCCCGGGCCTTGGCGTCCTGGGTGGAGGCGAAGAGCTCCCGGATATCGTTGAAGAGTCCGGTATAGGTGGCCGGGTTGGAGCGGGGCGTGCGCCCGATGGGGGACTGGTCGATGTCGATGACCTTGTCCAGAAACTCCTCCCCCTCGATGCCCGCGTGTTTGCCCGGCCGGGTCTTGGCCCGGTTCAGGTCGGCCGCCAGGCGCTTGTAGAGGATCTCGTTGACCAGGGAGGATTTGCCCGAGCCGGACACACCGGTGACACAGGTAAAGGTGCCCAGGGGGATGGAGACATCCACATTTTGCAGGTTGTTCTCGGCCGCCCCCCGGACGGTGAGGAACTGTCCGCTGCCCGCTCGCCGCTGGGCGGGGACCGGGATCTTCTTCCGGCCCGAGAGGTAGTCTCCGGTGATGGAGCCGGGGGTGTTCATGACCTCTTCCGCGGTGCCCGCCGCCACCACCTGTCCGCCGTGGACCCCGGCCCCGGGGCCGATGTCCACGATGTAGTCGGCCGCGCGCATGGTGTCCTCGTCGTGCTCCACCACCAACAGGGTGTTGCCCAGGTCCCGCAGGCGCTTCATGGTGGCCAGCAGCATGTCGTTGTCCCGCTGGTGCAATCCGATGGAGGGCTCGTCCAGAATGTAGAGCACCCCCATCAGGGAGGAGCCGATCTGGGTGGCCAGGCGGATGCGCTGGCTCTCACCGCCCGAGAGGGTAGCCGCCGAGCGGGAGAGGGTCAGGTACTGGAGGCCCACACTCTGGAGGAAGCCCAGGCGGGACTTGATCTCCTTCAGAATCCGCGCGGCAATGCGCATTTTCTGCTCGCTCAGCTCCAGGTGCTCCACAAAGTCCAGGGCGTCGGTCACCGACTTGCGGCAGAAGGTGTCGATGTCGATGCCCCCCACCGTGACAGCCAGTGCCTCCTTCCGCAGGCGGCGTCCGCCGCAGTCGGGACAGGGCCGGTCGCTCATGCACTCCTCCAGATCCCGCCGGGCCGCGTCCGACTGGGTCTCCTGATAGCGCCGCTCCAGATTGTTGCAGATGCCCTCAAAGGCCTGCATGAGGGTTCCCTTACCGTTCTCCCGCTCATAGGTGAGCTTGAGCTTCTCCCCCTTTGTGCCGTAGAGGATGACGTCCATCACCTCGGGGGGCAAATCCTTCACCGGGGTGGAGAGTTTGAATTTGTACTGCTTGGCCAGGGCGTCAAAGTACATCCGGGAGATGCCGTCCCCCTTGATGTTGTTCCAGCCGCTGGCCGTGATGGCCTCCTCCAGGATAGAGAGGTCCTTGTTGGGGATGATGAGGTCGGGGTCCACCTTCCGCTGAGAGCCCAGGCCCGTACAGGTGGGACAGGCCCCGTAGGGGTTGTTGAAGGAGAACATCCGGGGCGAGAGCTCCTCGATGGAGATGCCGCAGTCCTCACAGGCGTAGTTCTGGGAGAAGAGGATATCCCGGTCCTCCCCCACCACGTTGATGACCACCAGTCCCCCCGCCAGGTTGGAGGCCACCTCCACACTGTCGGTGAGGCGGCGGGTGATGTCGCTCTTGATGACCAGGCGGTCCACCACGATCTCGATGGAGTGCTTCTTGTTCTTGTCCAGCTCGATGGTCTCGCTCAGATCGTAGAGGGAGCCGTCCACCCGGCAGCGGACATAGCCCGACTTGCGGGCGTCCTCCAGCAGCTTCTGGTGGGTGCCCTTCTTCCCCCGCACCACAGGGGCCATGACCTGGATGCGGGTGGCCTCGGGCAGCGTGAGGACCTGGTCGATGATCTGGTCGATGGTCTGCTGCATGATCTCCTTGCCGCACTTGGGACAGTGGGGGGTACCCACTCGGGCCCAGAGGAGGCGCAGGTAGTCGTAGATCTCGGTCACCGTACCCACCGTGGAGCGGGGGTTTTTCGAGGTGGTCTTCTGGTCGATGGAGATGGCGGGAGAGAGTCCGTCGATGTAGTCCACATCGGGCTTCTCCATCTGCCCCAAAAACATCCGGGCATAGGAGGAGAGGGACTCCACATACCGCCGCTGTCCCTCGGCGTAGATGGTGTCAAAGGCCAGGGAGGACTTGCCGCTGCCCGAGAGGCCGGTGAGCACCACCAGCTTGTCCCGGGGGATGTCCACGTCGATGTTTTTCAGGTTGTTTTCCCGTGCGCCTTTGACAAAAATATGGTCGAGCATAGTGTTTGCTTCTCCTTTGTTCGTTGCGAAAAAATCGTGCTACGCGGAGCTGGACAGTCCCATCATATATCCAATCAGAGCTACAATGGTCAGCACCACCCAGCTGAAGCCCCGGCTGAACAGCTCCCACTCGGAGGGTTCCGCCCGTTCCGGGTGGCGGATGGACCACCGCAGATTCCAGCGGAAGAGCTCATCGGCAAAGAGGATGGCGACGGCATTGATGACCACCACCAGGGTCCCCAGGAAATATCCCTCTCCATGCACCCGGCTGCGGACCGAGGGCCCCTCCAGCAGCAGGCTGATGGCCCGGGTGATAGATAGGCCATCTTCATAGGTCTGCTGGCTTCCAACTAAGCCGTAGGCCGTCCCATTAGCAATTATTTCCAGTCTATTCGGCTTGGTGCCGTCCTCATTCACCAGATAGAATCCGTCCAAGCCGTAGCCGCCTCGGAAGAGGATCTCCCCATCCAGGCGGAGCTCCACACCGGTTACTTTGCCCATCTTTTCTGTTGCATTCGGAGGAAGCGCAGTGGGGTCCTCGGTCAGGGTATAGGGGCCGTATTCCGCATCCCCCCAGCGGTAGAAGAGAGCGCCCGAGGGGGTGAAGGTAAGCTCCACCGTTTTTCCGTCCAGTGTGCCGGTATAAACGGTGTCCTCTCCCCGCTCCGTCTGGCGGAGGAACTGCTCCTGGAATTCAATCCCCCGCTGTATTCCCAGGGTCAGATAGAGGGCGGTAAAAAGTAGCAGCAGCCCGGCCTGGATGCACAGCATGATCCGCGGGAAGGGGGTAAGGGCTCTCCAATGGTTCATCCCCGCCCCCCCTCTCAGGAGCGCCCGGTTCCCCGGGGGCGGCGGCGCTGCCGGGGCTGGCGGCCCATCCACAGCCGCAGGCCCAGCCCCACGGCAAAGAGAATCGCTCCCACCACGGCATTGACCTGTCCGGCCCGCATCCAGCCCAGTGCGGCGGCCTGTTCTTCCACCGAGGCGCCCGCGCCCGGGTCCCCTGAGAGCACCGCCGCAAACAGGATGCCCAACAGCAGGAGAAGAATACCAGAGAAGATCGCGGTGGTACAGAGGAATTCCATTCTCTTTTTCATACAAACACGCCCTTTCTCGTTCGGTCGGTGTGATCGGTGTCAGGACTGCCCCCGCAGTTCGATGATCCGGTCCCGCAGGACGGCAGCGTACTCGAATTCCAGCCGCTGAGAGGCCTCCTTCATCTCCTTTTCCAGCTTCTTGATGGCGGCCTCCCGCTCGCTTCGGGTCATCTTGCCCGCGTGCTTGGCCTCCCGGTCCTTCTTCTCCTCCTCCGAGAGGCGGATGAGCTCCCGCACCGACTTGATGACGGTCTTGGGCACGATGCCGTGTGCCTGATTGAAGGCGTCCTGCTTGGCCCGTCTCCGCTCGGTCTCGTCGATGGCCCGGCGCATGGAGGGGGTGATCGTGTCGGCATACATGACCACCAGGCCGTCGGCGTTGCGGGCCGCCCGGCCAATGGTCTGGATGAGGGAGGTCTCGGAGCGTAGGAAGCCCTCCTTGTCCGCGTCCAGGATGGCCACCAGACTCACCTCGGGCAGGTCCAGCCCCTCCCGCAGCAGGTTGATGCCCACCAGCACGTCGAAGGTCCCCAGGCGCAGGTCCCGGATGATCTCCATGCGCTCCATGGTGTCGATGTCGTGGTGCATATAGCGCACCTTGATGCCCGCTCCCTGGAGATAGGTGGTCAGATCCTCCGCCATCTTCTTGGTGAGGGTGGTGACCAGCACCCGCTCCTTTCGCTCGGTGCGCTCGTTGATCTCGCCGATGAGGTCGTCGATCTGTCCCTCCACCGGCCGGACCTCGATCCGGGGATCCAGAAGTCCCGTGGGCCGGATGACCTGCTCCACGATCTGGCCGGAGCGGGTGCGCTCATACTCCCCGGGCGTGGCCGAGACATAGATGACTTGGTTTACTCTCTGTTCAAATTCCTCAAATTTCAACGGGCGGTTATCAAATGCACAGGGCAGGCGGAAGCCGTAGTCCACCAGCGTGGTCTTACGGGCCCGGTCTCCGTTGTACATGGCCCGCACCTGGGGGAGGGTCACATGGCTCTCGTCGATGAAGAGGACAAAGTCCTTGGGAAAATAGTCCAGCAGGGTATGGGGCGGGGACCCCACCGGCCGCCCCTCGATGACCCGGGAGTAGTTCTCGATACCGGAGCAGTATCCCAGCTCCTGCATCATCTCGATGTCATAGAGCACCCGCTGCTTGAGGCGCTGGGCCTCCACCAGCTGCTCGTTGTCTTGGAAGAACTTGAGCCGCTCCTCCAGCTCTCGGTAGATCTCTCCGATGGCGGCGTCCATCTTCTCCTTCGGGGTGACATAGTGGGTGGCGGGCCAGATGGGGATGTGATTCAGGTTCCGGATGACGGCCCCGGTGACCACATTGATCTCGCTGATGCGGTCGATCTCGTCCCCAAAGAACTCCACCCGGATGGCGGTGTCCTTCCAGTAGGCCGGGAAGATCTCCACGGTATCCCCCCGCACCCGGAACATATTGCGCTCAAAGGCAATGTCGTTGCGCTCATATCGGATCTCCACCAGACGCCGGAGGAGCTCGTCCCGCTCCAGAGTGCTGCCCACCCGGAGGGAGACCATCATCTTGGCGAAATCCTCCGGCTCGCCCAGGCCGTAGATGCAGGAAACCGAGGAGACCACGATCACGTCCCGCCGCTCCAGCAGGGCGCAGGTGGCCGAGAGGCGCAGGCGGTCAATCTCATCGTTGGTGGCGGCATCCTTCTCAATATAGGTGTCGGTATGGGGGATATAGGCCTCCGGCTGGTAGTAGTCGTAGTAGGAGACAAAATACTCCACCGCGTTGTGGGGAAAAAACTCCCGGAACTCGGCGCAGAGCTGGGCGGCCAGGGTCTTATTGTGGGCCAGGACCAGGGTGGGGCGCTGGATGCGCTCAATGGTCTTGGCCATGGTGAAGGTCTTGCCCGAGCCTGTGACTCCCAGCAGGGTCTGCTCCTGCAAGCCCATCTCCACGCCCCGGGCCAGGGCCTCGATGGCCTCCGGCTGATCGCCCGCGGGCCGGTATTCCGATACCACCTGAAAATCAGGCATGTCTCCTCCTCCTTGCTCTTGTGATCTGCCGGGTGTTCTCCCCCGGAAAAAGGGCGCGGGGCGACGTGCATCCACATCCCCCCGCGGTCGCCGCACGTCCATTGTATCAGAACGCACGTTCTAATTCAAGTGTCAGATGACGGCAAAAAAGCCGCTGTCCCGCAGGGATACTGCGTCATCATCGGTAAAGATGATGTGGTCCACCAGCTCCACCCCCAGCCGGGCCAGCAGTTCCGCCAGCTGCCGGGTGGTGAGCTTGTCCTCCGTCGAGGGAAAGGCCAGGCCGGAGACATGGTTGTGGGCCAGAATCAGCCCCGTGGCATTGAGGGCCAGCGCGGCCTCTGCAATGCGGCGGCTGGTGACCTCCACAGCGTTCACATTGCCCTCCCCCACCGGCCGCACACCCAGCGCCTTGCGCTTGCCGTCCATGCACAGCACGCACACGCGCTCATTCCTGGCCCCGAAGAAGTAGGGCCGCAGCAGAGCGCAGGCCGTCCGCGTGTCCTCCACGATCCCGTCCAGACTGGCCCGGGAGGTGAGATAGCGGCCGGAAAGCTCCTTGACGCATTTGAGGAGCACAGCGGCGTGCTCTCCCACTCCTTTGACCTTCTCCAACTCCTCCGGCGCGGCGTCCAGTACCCCCGAGAGGGAACCGAAACGCTCGATCAGGTCGTGGGCCAGCGGATTGGTGTCGCTCCGGGGATTGGCATAGAAGAGGAGCAGTTCCAGCGCCTTGTGGTCGGGGAAGGACTCCGGCCGGGCCAGAAATTCGCGTTTCAGCCGCTGCCGGTGTCCGTCGTGGATCCCCATGGATTACGCCCGGGGGCCGTACTCCGCCAGATAGGCCTCCATGCGGGCCTTCATGGCGTCGTCAATGTAGATCTTGCCGTCGATCTCCCGGTTGTGCAGGAAGGCAATGATCTCCCGCACGGTGACGATGGGATAGACCGCGATGCCGTGGTCCTGGCGCAGCTCATCCAGAGTAGAGCAGTCCTTGGTGCCCCGCTCCATGCGGTCCACCGAGACGATGAGGGCCTTCATGTTGACCTTGGCCACGTGCTTGAAGAGCTCGATGGACTCCCGCACGGCGGTACCGGCGGTGACCACGTCCTCCACGATGACTACGTCGTCCCCGTCCTGGGGCTTGTAGCCCACCATGGAGCCGCCCTCGCCGTGGTCCTTGACCTCCTTGCGGTTGAAGCAGTAGGGCAGATCCCGGTCATAATTGCGGTACAGAGAGGAAGCGGCGGCTACGGCCAGCGGGATACCCTTGTAGGCAGGCCCGAAGAGGCAGGTCACGCCCTCGGGCAGGTTCTCCTGGATGCAGGCGGCGTAGTAGTCGCCCAGCTTGGCGGCCTGAGCGCCGGTCTTGTAGTTGCCGGTGTTGATGAAATAGGGGGTCTTGCGGCCGGACTTGGTGGTGAAGTCGCCGAAGGTCAGCACGCCGGAGCGCACCATGAAGGTGATAAATTCTTCCTTGTAAGTCATAACTCTCTTCTCTCCTTCAATCGGTTGCTGTAAAGTCGTATTATTATACCATTTTCGGGCCATTCTTACAAGTCCGGGCCCCCTCTTTCCCGCTCCAAGGGTAGACAATTCCCTGTTTCCGGCATTATAATATCTCCAATCCAGTTTTTATGTGAAAAGGAGTGTCTCCATGCTGCCCTTTGTCCTGGGTTTTGTCCTGCTGGCGGCCTGCTTTGCCGCCCTGTGTGCCCTTCAAAGCGTCCTGTCCGCGCTCCCCAGCCGGTGGCCGGGGCTCATCCTGCCCGTCCTCTCCCTCCTCTTTTCTCTGGGCGTGGCCGGGGTTCTGATCGCCCAGTCCTCCGCCGGCGGTGAGGCAGGGGCCCAGCTTCTCCTCATGGGCCTGCTGGGCTTCTGCTCGGTCAACATCATCACCGTGATCTTCCTGGCCGTCTACTTCGGAAAGCGGCAGGAGCGCAAAGACTCCCGCCGTTCCTGAGTTCTCTTTCCGGAATGGGAAAAGCCGCCCTCCGTCCTCTGCCGGTGCAGCAGGGGCGGAGGGCGGCTTTTGCTCACCACACCACGGTGGCGAAATAGTCCTCCGGCGTCTCAGCCCGGCGGATCAGCTCCGTAGAGCCGTCCTCCCGCAGGAGGATCTCCGCCGAGCGCAGGCGGCCGTTGTAGTTGTAGCCCATCGCGTGTCCGTGGGCGCCGGTGTCGTGGATGACCAGCAGGTCCCCCATGTCGATCCGGGGCAGAGCGCGGTCCACAGCAAACTTGTCGTTGTTCTCACACAGGCAGCCGGTCACATCATAGATATGGTCGCAGGGGGCGTCCTCCTTCCCCATGACGGTGATGTGGTGATAGGCCCCGTACATGGCCGGGCGCATCAGATCGGCGGCGCAGGCGTCCACCCCGATGTACTCCTTGTAGGTGTGCTTTTCGTGGATGGCCCGGGTCACCAGGCAGCCGTAGGGGGCCAGCATGAATCGGCCCAGCTCGGTGAAGATGGCCACATCCCCCATCCCGGCCGGCACCAGAATGGACTCATACTGTCTGCGCACCCCCTCGCCGATGGCAAAGATGTCGTTGGCGGTCTGCTCCGGGCGGTAGGGCACGCCCACGCCGCCCGAGAGGTTGATGAAGCGGATGTGGCATCCGGTCTCCCGCTTCAGGTCGGCGGCCAGCTGGAAGAGGATGCCCGCCAGGGTGGGATAGTACTCGTTGGACAGGGTGTTGGAGGCCAGGAAGGAGTGGAGGCCGAAGTACTTCACCCCCAGCTCCTTCAGCCGGCGGAAGCCCTCAAAGAGCTGCTCCCGGGTAAAGCCGTACTTGGCGTCGCCCGGGTTATCCATGACCTGGAACCCCTCCTTGGAGGCCCCGATGGAGAACACGCCCCCCGGATTGAACCGGCAGCTGACCGTCTCGGGCAGGGTGCCCAGGGTCTCCTTCAGGCAGTCGATATGGGTAATATCGTCCAGATTGATAGTGGCTCCCAGGCGGTGGGCCATGGAAAACTCCTCCGGCGGAGTGTCGTTGGAGGAGAACATGATCTCCTCTCCCCCAAAGCCGCAGCGCTCCGACATCATCAGCTCGGTCAGAGAGGAGCAATCCACACCGCACCCCTCCTCCCGCAGGAGCTTGAGAATGGCGGGCGTCGGCGTGGCCTTGACGGCAAAATACTCCCGGAATCCGGGATTCCAGGAAAAAGCCGCCTTCAGCCGGCGGGCATTTTCCCGGATGCCCCGCTCATCATAGAGATGAAAGGGCGTGGGATACTGCGCGGCAATGTTCTGGAGCTGCTCCTGGGTGACAAAGGGCTTCTTCATTGTGGACTCACCTGATTTCTTTGGAATAAAAAATTCTGTCGCTTTATCTTACTAAATCGACAGGCCTGTGTCAATGGAGTCCGCCTGTTTCAGCATTTTTTCTTTTCATCCTTCCCTCGTCAAGCATCGCCGAAGAACCTCTCCACGACTCTGGGCCGCTTGCATCCCGGAGCCCGGCGCGCTATAATGAGGGACATGTCTGTTATCTTGATTGGAGTGTCTGCTTATGAAGATCTCTACCCGCTCCCGCTTTACCACCCATAAAATCGTGCTGATCGGCCTCATGTCCGCCCTGGTGCTCATCTTCTCCGGCTTCCGCATCCTGATCCCCATCTCGGTGGACAACGCCGCCATCCAGCTGGGCAACATCATGTGCGTCCTCTCCGGCCTGCTGCTGGGCCCCGTGGGCGGCCTCTCCTGTGCCATCGGTTCCGCCCTCTACGACCTGACCAACCCGATGTACGCCCCCGAGGCCTGGATCACCTTTATCAACAAATTTTTCATCGGCTTTTTCACCGGTCTGATCGCCCATTGGCATGGGCGCAAAAGCCTCTCCTTCCGCTGGAACCTGTCCGGCGCCATTGTGGGCTCCCTGGTCTATGTGGTCCTCTATTTCTGCAAGAGCTGGCTCATGGGCGCCTTTGTGTTCAGCCTCTCCCCCGGCTCGCCCATGCTGATCTTCCTGGCCACCAAGTGCCTGACCTCTACCATCAACGCCATTCTGGCCGTGGCGGTAGCCGTCCCCCTGTGGGAGATGATCCGCCCTCCGCTTCTTCGCGCCGGCGTGATGATGCCCTGAACGTGCAGCAGCCCGGAGCGTCTTTGAAAGACGCTCCGGGCTGTTTGATTTACACTACACGCCGCTCCCCGCCATGGGTGCACTCCAGGAGCACCTGGGGGAAGCCCCGCACAAAGAGGATCGTGGTCACAGTGGCCGCCACCAGATCGGCAATGGGCTCCGAGAAGAAGGTGGCCTCCGCCCCGAAGAAATAGGGCAGCAGCAGGAGGCCCGCCAAAAAGACGCTCTTGCGGAACAGGGAGCAGAACAGCGCCCGCCGCACCCGGCCCAGGGCCGTGGTCTCGTCCACCAGCGGATACTGTACCGCCAGAGGGATGATCATACAGGTGAACATCTTGATGTAGCGCACCGACCGGGCGGCGATCTCTCCGTCTGAGGTAAAGAGGCGCACAAAGAGCGGAGAGACCGTATAGGTGACCACCATCATCACACCACAGAAGATCAGGCACAGGATCACGATGGTCTGAATAGCCTTTTTGATCCGCTCGGGGGCACCCGCCCCGAAGTTGAAGCTGACCACCGGCTGGGTCCCCAGGGTCATTCCGCCCATGGGCATGGTGATGAGGAGCAGATAGCTCTGCACAATGGTGGCGCAGGTCACCAGCGTATCGCCTAGCCCCGGCCCGCCATAGCGCTGGAGCACCGTGTTGAGGATGATGAGCAGCACACTGTCGGTGGCGATGATCAGGAAGGGGGACAGTCCAAAGACCAGCACCCGCCGCATGATGGCCCCGTCAAAGCCGCCCCACCCCAGGCGCACCGGCATGCGCTTACGCAGCAGAGCCCCCAGCACAAAGGCACAGGAGGCCATCTGGGAGATCACGGTGGCCAGTGCCGCACCGGCCACATCCATTTTCAGGCCAAAGATAAAGATGGGGTCCAGAATGATGTTGAGCACCGCGCCCAGCATAACAGTGGCCATGCCCAGCCCGGAAAATCCCTGGCAGATCAGGAAGTTGTTCATGCCGTTGGCCATCAGGGCAAAAAAGGTTCCCGCCGTATAGATGGTCATATAGGTGTTGGCATAGGGGAAGGTGATCTCACTGGCGCCAAACCACATGAGCAGATGGTCCTTGGCCAGTAGGAAGCTCACCGTCAGCACTAGGGACAGAACCAGCAGCATGAGAAAGCAGTTGTTCAGGATGCGCCGGGCCTCTTCTTTCCGGCCCTCTCCCATGCGCATGGCCATGATGGGGCTACCTCCCAGTCCTACCAGACTGGCAAACGAACTGAGCAGGGTCACGATGGGTCCGCATACACCCACCCCTGCCAGTGCCAGTCCCCCGATGTCGGGGATATTTCCGATATACATCCGGTCCACGATGCTGTAAAGCACGTTGACCAGCTGGGCCAGCATCGTGGGAATGGCCAGGCGAAGCACCAGCTTCCCTACCGGGTCACGTCCCAAGTCGTTGGTCCGTCTCATACTCTCCTTCTCCTTTCTCTAAATGTGGTACATATGGGGAATAGTATAGTCTTTTTTCCGGAGAGCGTAAAGAGTCAAACCCAACGCAAATACCACAAAAAAGTCTTGACGTTTGGGATTCCATCTGGTATCTTGGACAGCGTCAAGTCAATCCTCGCTCCAGCGCATCACCGGATGTCTGGAGACCGAGTGCCTGTACATATCCCGTAGGTCTTTGAAGGGATATGCCGCAGGCGCTTTTTTTGTGTCCGGGATACTCCCTCCCGGTCCGATTTCTCTGAACAAAGGATGTGCCGCCATGAGACAATCTGCTCTGTACCGAGAATTCACCACCTATGTGACCCTCAATATTCTGGGTTCCCTGGGCCTCTCATGTTATATTCTGGCCGACACCTTTTTTGTGGCCAGCCGTCTGGGGGCCGATGGACTCACCGCCCTCAATCTGGCCATCTCTGTCTTCGGGCTTCTCAACGGTCTGGGCATGATGCTGGGGATCGGCGGCGGCGCGCGCTACTCCATCTTTCAGGCCCAGGGCATGGAGCGTGAGGCCAACCGCACCTTTACCATCGCCTTTCTGACCGGCGCGGGTCTTGGACTGTTCTTTGCCCTGTGCGGACTGTTCTTTGCCCGCCCGCTGGCCGCGCTGCTGGGGGCCGAGGGACATATCCTGCCCATGTGCGCCACCTATCTGCGCACCGCGCTCTCCTTTGCGCCCTTCTTCATCCTCAACCAGGTCATGACCGCCTTTGTCCGCAACGACGGCAACCCCAAGCTGGCCATGGCGGCCATGCTCACCGGCAGCCTGACCAACATCGTGCTGGACTATGTGTTCCTCTATCCCCTGGATATGGGGATCTTCGGTGCGGCCTTTGCCACCGGCGTGGCCCCGGTGGTGGGTCTGCTCCTCTCCTCCCTCCACATTCTCACCGGGCGCAGCCGCTTCCGCCTGGTCCGTGAGCCCATGCGCCCCCGCCATCTTTTCTCCCTCTCCGCGCTGGGTGGTGCGGCTTTCCTCAACGAGTGCTCCACCAGTGTGGTGCTCGTGGTCTTTAACCTCCTGATCCTCCACCTGGCCGGAAACCTGGGGGTGGCCGCATACAGCATCGTGGCCAATCTGGCCTTCGTCATGTTGGGTATCTTCAACGGTATCTCCAACGGAACCCAGCCCCTGGTCAGCCAGGCCTGCGGTCGGGGGGACCTGCCCCGGCAGCGCACCCTCTACCGCATGGCCCTGATCCTGGCCACCGTGTTCGGCGTGGGAATCACCGCGCTGGGTCTCTTTGCCGCCCCGCCCCTGGTGGCCCTCTTCAACTCCGCCGGAGACCCAGCCCTCCAGTCCCTGGCCGAGGGCGGGATGCACCTGTACTTCCTCGGATTCCTCTTTGTGGGCTTCAACCTTATCACCGCATCCTATCTGGGCGCCACGGAGCGGCCCCTCCCCTCCTCCCTTCTCTCCTTTTTCCGGGGCTTTGTGGGGATCGTGGTGCTGGCCCTCTGCTTCGGCCTGCTCTTCGGACTGACCGGCGTATGGCTGGCCTTCCCCGCCGCCGAGCTGCTGACCGCCCTGGCCGGTGCGGCCGTCCAGCGCCGGGAATTCCTTCGAATCCAGAATTAGCACTCTTAATGCCAGAGTGCTAAGTTTACAATTTAGACATAATTTGTTGTATATTTGTTCATAAACTCGCTCTATACTAGAGGCAACAAAACGAGGTGAGAAGGCAAACCGGTGTTCTCCGGACCTCCTCACAGCGGCTCAGACCAGAGAGAAAACCGCTGAAATAGCAGTCCTTTTCTTTCATTGCTAATCTCTGTTCTCCGCCGTAAATCTGAAAGGAGACCTTCATTATGTTTGGTATGCTTCCGTTTGAGCGCACAAATGACAACTTTTTCGACACCTTTGATAATTTCCAGCGCAAATTCTTCGGGGAGAGCGGCGCCAATATGCCCGCCTTCCGCACCGACATTCGGGACGCCGGCGAGCACTTTATTTTAGAATGCGAGCTGCCCGGCTTCCGCAAAGAGGACATCCGACTGGATCTGAAGGATGGCATCCTCACCATCGCCGCCCAGCGCAGTGAGAGTGAGGAGGACAAGGCGCAGAAGGGCCAGTACATCCGGCGGGAGCGCCGCTACGGCACCTTCTCCCGCAGCTTTGACGTGACCGGCATCGACGAGAGCGGCATCACCGCCGCCTATAAGGACGGCATCCTGGAGCTCCGGCTCCCCAAGGCCCGCCCCGTTGTGCCCGAGGCCAAGCGCATCGCCATCGACTAAACCTCGCAGACGGGGAGCCGGTCAGTCCACACTGGCCGGCTCCTCTTTGATTGTCACCCACAGCGCTCACTCTCTCCCCTATCTCATATAAACCTTTCCATTTTCTTTCCGAAAGGATGTGAACTGCGTTATGAACGCTCAGAAATATACCCAGAAATCCCTGGAGGCCATCCAGAACGCCCAGGCTATCTGCACCGAATACGCCAATCAGCAGATCGAGCAGCCCCATATCCTGCTCGCCCTTCTGCTGGCCGAAAACGGTCTGATCCCCCAGCTGCTCACCCACATGGGCCTGACTGTCCCCTCCCTCACCGCCGCGGTCAAGGCCGAGGTGGAAAAGCTGCCCCGTGTCACCGGCTCCGGCCGGGAGCAGGGCAAGGTCTATGTGGCCCAGGACGTGGACCAGGCTCTCAATAGCGCCGAGTCCATCGCCGCCTCCATGAAAGATGAATATGTCTCGGTGGAGCATCTGCTCCTGGCGCTGGCGGAGCACCCCAACGCCGCTCTGAAGGAGCTTTTCCGCATTTACAACGTGACCAAGGAGGGGATCCTGCAGGCCCTCTCGGCCGTCCGCGGCAACCAGCGCGTCACCTCGGACAACCCGGAGGAGACCTACGACGCCCTGAAGAAATACGGCTCCGACCTGGTGGAGCGGGCCCGGCAGAACAAGCTGGACCCGGTCATCGGCCGGGATGACGAGATCCGCAACGTGATCCGCATCCTCTCCCGCAAGAGCAAGAACAACCCCGTCCTCATCGGCGAGCCCGGCGTAGGCAAAACTGCCATCGCCGAGGGGCTGGCCCAGCGGATCGTAAAGGGCGATGTGCCCACCTCTCTGAAGGATAAGACCATCTTCGCTCTGGACATGGGCTCCCTCATTGCCGGCGCCAAGTACCGCGGCGAGTTTGAGGAGCGGCTCAAGGCCGTCCTCAACGAGGTCAAGAAGAGCGAGGGGCGCATCATCCTCTTCATCGATGAGCTCCACACCATCGTGGGCGCCGGCAAGACCGAGGGCGCCATGGACGCAGGCAACCTGCTCAAGCCCCTGCTGGCCCGGGGTGAGCTCCACTGCATCGGCGCCACCACCCTCAACGAGTACCGCCAGTATATCGAGAAGGACGCCGCTCTGGAGCGCCGCTTCCAGCCCGTGCTGGTCAACGAGCCCACGGTGGAGGACACCATCGCCATCCTCCGCGGCCTGAAGGAGCGCTACGAGGTCTTCCACGGCGTGAAGATCCAGGACGGCGCCATCATCGCCGCCGCCACCCTCTCCAACCGCTATATCACCGACCGCTTCCTCCCCGACAAGGCCATCGACCTCATCGACGAGGCCTGCGCCATGATCCGCACCGAGATCGACTCTATGCCCACCGAGCTGGATGTGATCCAGCGCAAGATCATCCAGCACGAGATCGAGGAGGCCGCCCTCAAGAAGGAGGATGACGCTCTCTCCCGGGAACATCTGGAGGAGATCCAGAAGGAACTGGCCGAGATGCGGGACGAGTTCAATGCGAAAAAGGCCCAGTGGGAGAACGAAAAGAACGCCATCGGCAAGGTCCAGCAGCTCCGGGCCGAGCTGGAGGAGGCCAACGCCCAGCTGGAGAAGGCCCAGCGGGAGTATGATCTGGAGAAGGCCGCTCAGCTCCAGTACGGCCGCATCCCCGAGCTCCGCCGTGCCCTCGAGGCCGAGGAGGCCGTGGCCCAGCAGGGCCGGGAGGCCTCCCTTCTGCGGGACAAGGTCACAGAGGAAGAGATCGCCCGCATCATCGAGCGCTGGACCGGTATCCCGGTCAGCAAGCTCATGGAGGGCGAGCGGGAGAAGCTCCTCCACCTGGAGGACATCCTCCACCAGCGGGTGGTGGGACAGGACGAGGCCGTGCGTCTGGTCTCCGAGTCCATCCTGAGAAGCCGGGCCGGCATCGCCGATCCCAACCGTCCCATTGGCTCCTTTCTCTTCCTGGGTCCCACTGGCGTGGGTAAAACCGAGCTGGCCAAGACCCTGGCCGAGGCCCTCTTTGACAGCGAGAAGAACATGGTGCGCATCGACATGAGCGAGTATATGGAGAAGTTCTCGGTCTCCCGCCTCATCGGTGCCCCTCCGGGATATGTCGGCTATGAGGAAGGCGGTCAGCTCACCGAGGCGGTGCGGCGTAAGCCCTACTCCGTCATCCTCTTCGATGAGGTGGAGAAGGCCCACCCCGACGTCTTCAACGTCCTGCTCCAGGTCCTGGACGACGGCCGTATTACGGACAGCCAGGGCCGCACCGTGGATTTCAAAAATACCATCATCATCCTCACCTCGAACCTGGGCTCCCAGTACCTGCTGGACGGCATCGGCTCCGACGGCGAGATCAATGAGACCGCCAAAGAGCAGGTCAACGAGCTGCTCAAGCGCTCCTTCCGGCCGGAGTTCCTCAACCGTCTGGACGAGATCGTGTTCTATAAGCCCCTCACCAAGGACAACATCACCCACATCATCGACCTGATGGTCCACGAGCTCAACGACCGTCTGCACGAGAAGCAGCTCTCCTGCACCCTCACCGACGCGGCCAAGCAGTTCATCATTGACGCCGCCTACGATCCCATCTACGGCGCCCGTCCCCTGCGTCGCTATCTCCAGCATACGGTGGAGACCCTCATCAGCCGCAAGATCATCGCCGACCAGGTCCTGCCCGGCGACACCCTCACGGTGGATGTCCGGGACGGCGCGCTGGAAGTGGACAGCAAAACCGTCCTCACTGGCGAGATCGTATCCTAATATTTTCCTATTTGAAGCAAATACCCTCTCCTGGGAGACCGCCCTGTGCGGTCTCCCGTTTTTTTTGCACTTGTCCACATTGTCCACCGTGTTTTCCACATGATATAGTATTGTAAATTTTTGCAATCTCAAAATACGGTATTTTTCACTTTGTTTTTACTTTTTTTACCATTTCAAGACAGAAATCCGTGCACCGCGGAACTCAGCAGATCCTCCACAAACACTATCCAGTCAGGATATTGTATTGACCACAGAAAACATCGGAGACTGTATCACATTCAGCGGCGAATATACCCATTCTTATAGCATCGAGTGCGACCGTAATACCAACCGTTTAACAGGAAGCTGTGATTTTACCGTCGTCTCTGTGAGCGGCACATACATTTCAGATTAACAACCTGATGCAAGCTGGTAATTGCACCTGTGAAAGTCAAAAAAGTGTGAAGAGAGGAAACGTTGCACATCGAGTTGCACACTTCGGCGTCGCAAGTGTAAAAAGAGAGGGAACCGGTTTCCCGATTCCCTCTCAAAATGTGCTTGATTATCCGGTTTGGATTAGCCGAAGTAACGCTTCAGCAGGCCCTCGAAAGCCTTGCCGTGACGGGCCTCGTCGCGAGCCATCTCGTGCACGGTGTCGTGGATGGCGTCCAGGTTGTGCTGCTTGGCCAGCTTAGCCAGGTCGGTCTTGCCCTGGGTAGCGCCGTTCTCGGCGTCCACACGCATCTCCAGGTTCTTCTTGGTGGAAGCGGTCACGACCTCGCCCAGCAGCTCAGCAAACTTAGCGGCGTGCTCGGCCTCCTCATAGGCGGCCTTCTCCCAGTACAGGCCGATCTCGGGGTAACCCTCGCGATGAGCCACGCGGGCCATAGCCAGGTACATACCGACCTCGGTGCACTCGCCCTGGAAGTTCTCACGCAGGCCCTGCATGATCTCCTCGGGAGCGCCCTGAGCCACGCCCACCACGTGCTCGGAAGCCCAGCTCTTCTCGCCGGCCTGCTCAACGAACTTCTCCTTGGGGGCCTTGCAGATGGGGCAGATGTCGGGAGCGGACTCACCCTCGTGGACGTAACCGCAGACAGAGCAAACAAACTTCTTCATAAAATGTTCCTCCTAAATAAAATTCTATTTCTCCAAAACAGTTGTGGTTTATAATCAGTAATGATTATCATTTACAGTTATTAAGATACCACGCAATTGTCCATTCGTCAAGTGTTTTTTTCTTTTTTGCCAAAATATTTTTTATGCCCGTCTGTCCTTTGGCAGCCCGTCTCTTTACATCCTTCTTTTTCCTATGATAAAATGAATCATCTTCGCGGACAGAAAGCAGGTAAGCGCATGAAACAATGTATGGACTCCGCCAATTTACACCGCAGGCTGAAAAAAATCATAGGTCAGCTCCAGGCCATTGATAAAATGGTGGACGAGGATGTCCCCTGTGAGGATGTCCTGGTCCAGATCAATGCCGCCAAAAGTGCTCTGCACAAAGTCGGGCAGGTTGTATTGGAGGGACATCTGAACCACTGTGTGCGTGACGGCATCGAACATGGAGATGCCGATAAGACCATTGCGGAATTTGCCAAAGCCATCGAGCATTTCTCCCGTATGAGCTGATGCTCCCTTCTATTATACCCATTTTCAAGAGAGACTGCCAGTCCAAACGGACTGGCTCTCTTCTTTTTTCTTGACTACCCATACCCCTATGGGTATAATAAGGGCATCTCGGGTCATTTCTTTTCAGAAAGGACGATTTTATATGCGTTCCTCTCCCCTTTCGATCCTCTTGGATGAGAGCAAGCGTGCCCTTCTCTTTCTCCTCCTGTCCGGCGCTGCTCTGTTGGTCAGCTTTCTGTTTCCCGGCGCACTCCCCATCGATCCCGCCTGGCTTTCCATCCTTCTGTGCGGCATTCCCATCCTCAAAGAGGCCGCCGAGGGGCTCTTTACCCGCTTTGACATTAAAGCTGACCTGCTGGTCTCCCTGGCTCTGATCGCCTCCGTCCTGATCGGCGAGATCTTTGCCGCAGGAGAAGTGGCCTTTATCATGCAGATCGGCTCTCTTTTGGAGGAGCGCACCGTAGCCAAAGCCCGGGCCGGAATCGAGAAGCTGGTCCATCTCACCCCCCGCACCGCCCGCCGAATTCTGGACGGTTCCGAGGAGATCCTCCCTGCGGAGGAGGTGCGCATCGGTGACCACCTCCGGGTCCTGCCCGGGGAAACTATCCCCGTAGACGGCACCATTCTCTCCGGTGTGTCGGCGGTCAATCAGGCGGTCATGACCGGAGAATCGCTCCCGGTAGACAAGGGACCGGGCGATCCGGTCTCCAGCGGCACCGTCAATCAATTCGGCTCTTTTGACATGGTTGCCACCCGGGTGGGCGAGGACAGCTCCATCCAGCGTATGGTCCGCCTGGTCCAGTCTGCCGACGCTGGAAAGGCCAAGATCGTTGGGCTGGCCGACCGCTGGGCCACCTGGATCGTGGTGATTGCCCTGACCGCAGCCGCCCTCACCTGGGCACTGACCGGTCAGGCCATCCGCGCCGTCACCATTCTGGTGGTCTTCTGCCCCTGCGCCCTGGTGCTGGCCACCCCCACTGCCATTATGGCTGCCATTGGCAACGCCACCCGGCACGGCTTTCTTGTGCGGGAGGGCGACGCGCTGGAACGCCTCTCCACCGTCACCCGGGTCGCCTTTGACAAGACGGGCACCCTGACCCGCGGCACCCTCTCTGTGGCGGCGGTCCGCCCGCTGGACGATGCCTGCTCCGAAGAGGCCCTCTATGCCCTTTGTGCCCGGGCGGAGTGCCGCTCCGAACACCCCCTTGGCAAGGCCGTCGTACAGGGGTGGATGGCCCGCGGCAATCCCCTCCCCACGCCTCCTGCCGCCTTTGAGATGGTCCTGGGTCAGGGAGTCCGCGCCACAGTAGACGGTCAGGAAATCCTGGCCGGTAACCAGCTCCTTCTGGAACGGGCCGGATGTGTCCTTCCGCCTCACCTTCTCTCCGAAGCCCATGCGATGCAGCAGACCGGCTGTACCGTCATCTATGTGGCCTCCGGACAGACGGTCCTGGGTTTCCTGGCCCTGTCCGACACCCTCCGCCCGGATGCGGCGGATACCATCTCCCGGCTCCGCCAAGCGGGCAGTACTCCTGTGCTCCTCACCGGCGACCACGCGGAGGCCGCCCACGCAATTGCAGCCCAGCTCGGCATCACGGAGGTCCACGCCGGCTGTCTTCCGGAGGACAAGCTCCGCCAGATCCGCGCCTATCAGTCCAGCGGACAGCCGGTGTGCATGGTGGGAGACGGCATCAACGACGCCCCAGCCCTGAAAACCGCCCTGGTGGGCATTGCCATGGGCGGCGTGGGCAGCGACCTGGCTGTGGAGGCCGCCGACATCGCCCTGGTCAATGACGCCATCCATGAGCTCCCCCATCTGCTGCGCCTCTCCCGGCGCATGATGCGCACGATCCGGTGGAATCTGGTCCTCTCCATGACGCTGAACTTTGTTGCCATCGCCCTTGCCATCCACGGGGATCTCAGCCCGGTGGTGGGCGCTCTGGTCCACAACGCCGGCTCGGTGCTGGTGATCCTCAACTCCTCCCTGCTCCTCCCGTGGCACGGAACGGATCAATAATCTTCTCTTACAACAAATGAGGGACGCGTTTTGGTACGCGTCCCTCGTTCTTTTATATCTCGTTCGGAGGATTCTCCTGCCCCTCCCGGTCCAGCGCCTCCACCGCCCGGCGGTAGGCCTCATAGCCGTACAGCCGGTTGAGCACTTCCACCAGCGCGTTGGCGGTGAGGTGCTCAGGCAGGTCTAACGCCCGCTGGAGGGCACGGCGCCGCTCGGCCGAGCCGGCGCCGCCTGTAAGTCCGTCCTGCATCAGATCGGCCTTTGTGACCGGCCGCCCGTCCGGGGCAGTCTCCCCGGTCCCGTCCAGAAAGGTGGCCCCCGCTCGGCGCAGGACCTCCTCCAGGACCTGGGGACGCATCCCCTCCACGCCCAGCTTGCCCTCTTTTCCCGGCTGGCGCTTGCGCCGCTCCTTGCCATACCGGTCCGGGATATAGGCGTGCTTGACCTGATGTGGTGGAATGCTCCCCTTGAGGAAATTCCGGATGACAAATCCCGCGCCGTCCGAGTCGGTCAGGATGATGAGCCCCCGCTCCTCCGCCAGCTTCCGCAGGAAGGCCAGCTGTTCCCTGTCCTTGAAGATGCCAAAGCCCGAGGTCTCCACGATGAGCGCGTCCACCACCTGGGACAGGGTATGTTTGTCATAGCGGCCCTCCACCACGATGGCCTCCCGGATATGCAGCATAATTTGTTCTCCTCTCTGTGGGTTCTCCTATCGCCGGTCCCGGGCGGGCATAGCCAGCTCCATCAGGAGCCCGATGAGCAGCTCCTCTCCGTCCGCGCCGGTGGACTTCATGGCCAGATCCACCTCGCCGCACCGGATGACCGCCCGGCGGCACCAGGAGAGGGAGAATTTCCGCGCCGCGTTCATCAGCTTTTCCGCCGGATAGGAGTTGCGCATGCCCCACTGCTCCATGAGGTAAGCCGTCCCCTTCCGATGCTCCAGGGCCAGTCGGGCCGAGTAGAGCTGCCGGATCTGCTTGCCCAGCACAGCCAGCAGCTTGATGGGGGCCTCCTGCATGTGGAAGAGGTCCCCTAACACCGACGCCGCCCGGTCAAAGTTCCCCGCGGCGATGGCGTCGGTCATCTGAAAGACCACCGCGTCCAGCTGGGGGGTGGCCACCGCGTCGATGTCGGCCCGGGTGACCCGGTGCCCCTTGGCATAGGCCCCGATCTTACCGATCTCCGAGATCAGGCCGTTCATCAGGTCCCCGCAGAGGAACATCAGATACTTGGCGTCCTCGGTACCGATGTCATGGTCCAGCGCCCGGAACCGGCGGGAGATCCAGTCCACCAGATCGTTTTGTCCCTGCCGGTTGAAGGGGACCACGCTCCCCCGGTTTTTGAGCAGCCCCGCCAGCTTGGTGCGGGCGTCGGCCTTGTACTCGATCAGGTCGTAGACAAAGACCAGGCACACATACTCCGGCAGGTCGGAGAGGACCCGGATCAGGCCCTCCTTGTCTCCCTTATAGATGTCGTAGTCGTTGACCACGATAAGGGTGCGCTCGCTCATCATGGGCAGGCAGTCCACCATCTCCTGGAGCTTTTTTACGTCAAATTCCTTCCCCGTCAGGGTGTGGAGGTTGAACTCCTCCATCCCCGCCGGCAGGAGCTTCTGGCGCATCTTCCCCAGATAGAAATCCCGCAGGTAGGACTCCTCCCCGTGGAACACGTAGAGGGAGCCGATGGTCCCGGCGGCGATATCCTTTTTCAGCTGTTTATAGGCGGTGTCGTCCGCCTTTGCTTTGGGGGCCATGGGCCGCCCTCCTTTCTGTTATTCCCGTGCCCGGAAGGTGATGGTACCCATCCAGTCCGTGCGGTAAATGGCACATCCCGCCGCCTCCAGCCGGGCAAGGGTCTCGGGCGCGGGGTGTCCATAGGAGTTATATCCCACCGAGAGGACGGCGTACTCCGGCCGGACCGCCTCCAGCAGGCGTTCCGAAGAGGCGTATTTGGAGCCGTGGTGTCCTGCGATCAGCACATCCACATCGGGCAGCGCGCCGTACTTCACCAGCCGCTCCTCCAGGACCGTATTCATATCCCCGGTCAGAAGGGCGTCAAAGGTGTCCGTGGAGGCCAGCAGAGACAGCCCCTCCTCATTGCCTCCCCCGTCTCCCATGGGACGGTAGATCTGTATGTCGGCCTGTCCCAGGGTGAGCTGTGCGTTCTCGTCCAGCAGCAGAACCTGGGTACCATGCGCTTCTACCTCGGAGAGCAGCGCCTGCCGCTCCGGGCTCTCCTCCTCTACATCGGGTGCAATCAGCAATTCCACTTCCATGCGCTCCAGCAGCTGCTCCACTCCGTTGGTGTGGTCGGCGTGAAAATGGGTCAGGATGAGTGCATCCAGCCGCGTCACGCCCCGGCTCTGGAAGTAGTCGGCAGCCACATCGCCGCTGTTGTCCCAGCCGCTGCCGCCGCAGTCCACCAGCGCGGCGCGCCCCCGGGAGAAGAGGGCCACGCTCTGCCCCTGTCCCACATCCAAAACCGAGAGGGTCAGTCCGGCCATACGCAGCTCGGCCGCGCCGCACATCAGGGCAGCGCACAGGGAGAGGACCCCGGCACACAGTGGGATGACCGGCCGGATGTATCTCCCCGGCCCTCTCCGCAAAATCGCCCACAAAATCAACATGGTATAGAGCAGGATGAGCCATCCCCGCAGATAGACGCTGTCCAGGGGCACCGCGGCCAGTGGAAAGCGGCTCATTCCACGCACCACCCACAGCACATACCGCCCGGGCAGCGCAAACACCTCTCCCAGAAAACCGGCCAGGGCAGGGGCAAAGGTCCCCAGTACCGCCACGCCCAGGCCGCCCGCAAAGCACACCGCCACCGCGCCCAGCACCATCAGATTGGCCAGCGGCGCCACCAGCGAGAGTTCCCCAAAATAGAGCACCAGCAGCGGCGTGGTAAAGAGCAGGGCCCCCAACGTGGTGGCCAGTGAGGCCGCCAGTACCCGGAAGACCTGTTTTCCCCATCGCCGCAGTCCCCGGACCCGGCGGGGCAGCCACCAGGTCCAGCACTCATAGAGCCGCTGCGCGCACAGCTGTATCCCGGCCACCGAGGCGAAGGAGAGCTGCAATCCGATCCCGGCTCCGGCATAGGGATTCTGGAGCAGCAGAAGGAGGAGGGCCAGCGAGAGCGAGGTGGGTCCATCTCCCTCCCGCTCCACCAGGGGTGCAATCAGCAGCATGGTCTGGAGAAATGCGGCCCGCAGCACCGAGGGGGTATAGCCCGCGATCCCCGCAAAGACCGCCATGAGCAAAATGGTCAGCACCGCCGTGCGGCGGCGTCCCCGGCCCAGCAGGCGCAGGGCCACCCCGGCCAGGAAGGAGACATGCAGGCCGGACACCGCCACCACATGGGCCGTCCCGGTCCGCTGAAAAGCGGTGTAGGTGGCATCATCCAGTCCGCTCTTATCCCCGGTCACCAGACCGGAGACCAGCCCTGCCACATCGGCCGGGAAGGAGCGGGCGATCTGTTCCTTCAGATGCCGCGCCCAGAATGCAGGCCAGTACCGGAAGGGAACCCGCTCCGGACTGTCCACCTCCAACGCACCCCGGAGGCTGCCGGTGAGAAAGATCCCCCTGGCATAGAAGGTATCGCTCTCCTCTCCGCCCACGGTGTGGGCCAGTTCCAACGCGGCACTGCCCCGCACCGTGTCCCCCGGCCGCAGGGTCAGGAGCGACTCATCTCCATAGAGCACCGCCCCCAGCACCGTTCCGTTCTCCGCCGGGAGGGCAATCTCCACCGATGCGCCATACCGCGTGGCGGCAGGCCAGTCGGTCACCACAGCCGTGAACGTATGCGCGCTTCCGCTCATCTGCCGGGCAGGCGCCAAAGTGCGGCCCTGATAGAGGGCCGTCCACAGGAACCCGGCTGCCAGTCCAAAACAGCTCAGCCGGACCAGCAGCATGCGTCCCTTCCCCTCCCGCAGGAGCAGACCCAGACCCAGACACAGGCACCCGATTCCCAGCGGCAGCAGCCATCCCTCCGGCAGCAGCAAAACGGCGAGCAGGATGGCCCCTGAGCAGGGCGCTGCAAAGGAGGCCAGCTTACGCACCCTCGCGCTCCCGCTCCTCTTCTAGATCGGCCCGGCACAGGGCCATCAGCTCCTCCCGGCTGGGGGATTCCATCTGCGCCACCCGGTCGGCCTGCCGGGCCACCGCTTTTTCAAAGACATTGCGCACCTCACGGGCGTTTCCGAAATTCTCATCCCGCTCGGCATAGAGGGCCTGAAAGAGCTCTTTTGCATAGGCCTGGGCGTCCTCGTCCAATGTATATCCGTTTTTCCGGCACATGGACTGAAAAATCTCCACCAGCTGGTCGGCGCTGTAATCGTCAAAATAGAAGTACTTGTTGAAGCGGCTCTCCAGTCCGGGATTGGCGTGAATGAACCGTCCCATCTCCTCGGTATACCCGGCCACGATCACGATCAGATCCTTTCGGTGATCCTCCATGTTTTTGAGCAGGACCTCAATGGCCTCCCGTCCAAAATCGCTGGCCTGGTCGGAGGCGGCCAGCGCATAGGCCTCGTCGATAAAGAGCACCCCGCCCAGGGCCCGCTGCACCGCCTCCTGGGTCTTGATGGCGGTCTGCCCCACAAATCCTGCCACCAGGCCGGACCGGTCCACCTCCACCAGCTGTCCCTTGGAGAGCACCCCGATGGCCCGGTAGATCTGGGCCAACAGGCGGGCCACCGTGGTCTTTCCGGTGCCCGGATTGCCCAAGAAGACCAGATGGAGGGACATGGGAGGTACCGGCAGGCCGTGCTCCTCCCGCAGCTTACGCACCTTGACCAGGTTGATCAGGCTCTTGACATCGGCCTTGACCTGCTCCAGGCCGCACAGGCTGTCCAGCTCCGCCAGCAGCTCTTCCACGGTGGGGAGGTTCTCCTCCGTCTCCGGCTTCTTCTCCTCCGGCGGCGGAGGGGGGACGGGCTGGGAAGATGCCGGCTTTTCCTCCGCCGGACGGCGGGTGACGAATTCCATCGGGTCCAGGGGCGCCTTCCCCGCTTTGAGCCCATCCCCCTCACACAGGGCAGAGAGGGTATCGGCACAGGCCTTGGCAAAGGATGCCTCCTCCGGACTGACACAGTCGTCCACCGCCGCAAAGAGCAGGATCATCAGGGTGACCAGATCCACAAAGCTTCTGGCCAGAGAAGTGCCGGACACCTTGTCACAGGAGCGCATCCGCACAAAGCAGTCCAGAGGCCGGAAGCCGGGGTACTCGCTCACGGCAGTGCTCAATTCCCAGAAGAGGATGGAGGGGACGGGCTTTCCCGGCTGGTAAATGGCATTGTAGTACTCCACATGCCGCGGAGATAGGGCTCCGCCGTCCCTCTGCCACACCCCCAGGGCGCAGGCCCGGAAAAACACATCGGCCTCCTGTCCCAGCCGCACGCGTAAGACCGGATCGGTGATCTGCCTGGAAAACGCATTTAATCCATCCACATATTGTCTGTGTACCGCCGCGGCGGTCATGGAACCCTTCATCTGCTCCACCTCTTCCGTGGTTATCGTATCTTTTGATTATACTGGAATCCCCCGTCAGATGCAAGGAGGGAGCCCTTTCTCCCGGCGCTCTCTTGGGATTCTCCCAGATTATTAAATTTTCCCGAACATTTCCCCACGACCGTTGACGCACCCTGTATTCCCGTGTAAAATAAAGTTCTGAGAGGATAAAACTTGTCAATCGGAGGGATTTTTTATGGCGCGGACTCCCACCCGCAATCAAATGATCCACTGTGATATCTGCGGCGAAGATTATGCCGCTACTTATAAACGCTGCCCCTTCTGTGATGGTCGTACGCCGGAGGAGGAGGATGGCCGTCCTTCCCGCCGGGCGGGACGGCGCATGGCCACCAACACCCGGGGCGGCGGCTATTCCAGCGGCCCCACCCCTGCGAAGATCATCAGCACGGTGGTCTCCCTGGCCTTTATCGTGGCCGCGGTCTGCATCGTGGTCTCCATTGTCAAGCCCATGATCGACCGGGGCAACACCACGCCCCTTACCTCGGCCACCCCCGCTCCCTCGGCGAGCGCAGAGGTCTCCCCCTCGCCGGAGGTCTCTCCCTCGCCCACAGTGCCTCCCGATCAGACGGCCACCGGCTTTACGCTGGACCAGAGCGATTTCACGCTGCAGAATTACGGCCAGGTCCACACCATCCACGCCACCTTCTCTCCCGGCGGCAGCGTGGGCTATCTGGAGTGGACCAGCAGCAATCCCGATGTGGTCAGCGTGGATGAAAACGGCACGGTCAAGGGACTGGGCAAGTCCGGCGGCGTGAGCAGCGTGACCATTACGGCCACCCTCAAGGGAACGCAGATCTTCCAGACCTGCATCGTCCGGTGCAGCTTTGATGCCCCGGCCGGTGCCGGAGCCAGCACTGCTCCCTCCTCCACGCCCGGCACATCCACCTCCACCAGCAATCCGGTGCTGAATAAGACCGACTTCACCATGCCCAAGGGTACCACGGTACAGATGAGCGTATCGGGCACCACGTCCACGCCCTCCTGGTCCACCGCCAATTCCGCTGTGGCCACGGTGGACAGCAGCGGCCTGGTCTCCATGGTGGGAAAAGGCACCACCACCCTCATCTGCAAGGTGGATGGCAAGGAACTCACCTGTATCGTCCGGTGCAGCGGATAATGGTTCCGATTTTGTTGACAGAAAAAGATGCGGCCAGCCCTTTCACGGTGCTGGCCGCATCTTTTTCCTTGTCAATCGCTTTTCCTGCTATCCCTCCATACGGGGCAGGGTGAGAACAAATTCCGTGCTCCGCCCCGGGCGGGGATGGGGTTCCAGCCGGATCTCTCCTCCGTGGCCCTCCATCACCCGGCGCGTGATGGCCAGACCCAAGCCGCTTCCCTTTCCGGACCGTGCCTCACTGCCCACCACAAAGGGCTCAAAGATGGTCTGGGCCCGCTCGGGCGGGATACCGTCCCCGTTGTCCCCCACGCGAAGGAGGACCGTTTTTTCCTCCTGTGTCAGCTCAAAGAACAAGATGGTTCCCAGCCGGTTGTGCCGCAGCGCATTGGAGAGCAGATTATCCAGTACCCGCCGGAACTGCATCCGGTCCAGCGCGCAGAAGACCGCCCTCTCCGGAATGGATATCTCCAGCGTAAAGCCCGCCAGATCGATCTCATCATATTTTCCAGCCAGATAGGCACGCAGATATTCACACAGGTCAGTCCGTTCCAGTTGAAGCACGAACTGCGGATGCTCCACCTTGCTGTACTCGTGGAAGGCATTGATCAATTCCGTCAATCCCTGAGCCCGGCTCTGGATGGCCCGCAAATAGGGCTCCTGTTCTCCGGGCGGCACCTTGCCGTCACAGATGGCGTCCACATAGCCTGCGATCACGGTGATCGGGGTCTTGAGGTCATGGGAAATATCAGCAATGAGCTTCTGTCGTCCCTCATCTAGCCGTTTTCGCTCCCCCTCGCTCTCGGCCAGGCGGTCGGCAAAGCGGTCAAAGCTCTCCCCGATCTGCCGGATCTCCCGGGGGCCGCCGCAGTCTCCCACCCGTACGGTCTGCCCTCGGGCCTGCGCCTCCACCGCCTCATTGAGCCTCCGGAGGGGACGGCCGATCTTGCGCCTCATCCAGGCGATAAAGGCTCCCGCCGCTGCCAGATAGAGTGGGAGAAAGAGCAGCCAAATCCATCGGGCCGCCAGATAGGACTGGTAGGACTCCTCCGTCCCCATCCGCTTCTCCCGCATCAGGATGGTCCTGCGCTCCCCCTGCGTGTCGGTAAACTCCGCCCGGATCAGCTGGTCCTCAGGAAAACGACGGCCGGAGAGATAGGCATATTCCTCCGGGGTATAACGGCTGCGTCCGTCCCCCAGCCCGCCGAAGATAACCCGGTACTCCTGGTCCAGCAGGGCGGCATCCACGCGCTCCTCCTGGCCGTCCACCCCCTCTCCATAGGCGTGTCGGATGACCAGAAAGCGGCGGCTGCCGTCCTCTGCAAGCTTCTCAAAGGCCTGTGTCTCCACCGAGCTTCCATAGGGTACCACGGTCTCCAAAACCTCTGGAGGGCAGTGTAGATCAAAGTCCTCCTCCGTGGCGTACACCAGTCCACCGTCCGCTCCATACACGGCAAAGGCATCTCCTGCGCCCTTCAAATAATGCCTCAGGCGTGCATAGCTGCCCTCGCTCAGAGCATGATCCCCCAGCAGCCCCGGCCAGTCGGCCGGCTGATACACGTTGAGCAGCCAGGCATTCCAGAGGGCAAAGACGCCTCCGGCCAGCAGGAGCAGCACCAGGGTAAAGAGCAGATAGTTCCGGGCCAGGAGTCCAAAGAGGCCGCCCGTTTCCCTTCTATTTTTCAAGCTTATACCCCAATCCCCGTACGGTGATGATATATTGCGGGTGTCTGGGATCATCCTCCAGCTTGTCCCGCAGCTTGGAGATGTGCACCATCATGGTGTTGTCATCCCCCTCAAAATACGTGCCGATGGCCCCTTCGTAGAGCTGGATCTTGGTAAAGATCCGTCCGGGAGAGCGCATCAGCATGGCCAGGATCTTGTACTCCATAGGTGTGAGGAGGATAGGCTCTCCCCGTTTGGTCAGCTGGAAGCTGGCGGTATCCAGCGCCAGATCCCGCACGGTGAGCACATTCCCGCTGCGCCGCGCGGTCCGGCGGAGCTGGGCCTTGACCCGCGCCGCGATCTCCACCGGATTGAAGGGCTTGGCAATGTAATCGTCCGCCCCCAGATTGAGTCCCAGGATCTTGTCGTTGTCCTGACTCTTGGCTGAGAGGATCAGAATGGGCAGATCGCTGTACTGCCGCAGGGCCCTGGTCAGCTCAAAGCCGTTGAGTCCCGGCATCATGACATCCAGGATGGCCATATCCGGAGTGTGCTCCCGTGCCAGCTCCAGCGCGGTATTCCCATCGGCCGCTTCCAGTACCCGCATCCCCTCCCCCTCCAGGTAGAGGCGCAGCAGGCTGCGGATGTCCGCATCGTCCTCGGCAATGAGGATCAAAGGCCCCATACTCGATTCCTCCTTGTTATTTTTTTATCCATAAATACTATTTGCATTTCAAAATTCGGCCCTGCTTACCGAACCAAACTTTTCTCCCGGCTCTCCTGGAACAGCGCGGTATAGCAGTCCCAGACCTGAGGCAACACCTGCTCCAGGCCATACTGCAAAACGGATGCCCGTGTCCGTGCCGCCATTCCATCCCGCAGCCCTGGCTCCTCCAGGAGACGCCGCACCTGCCGGGCAAAGGCCTTGCTGTCCCCATAGGGATAGAGCAATCCGTTCTGGCCCTCTTCGATCAGATCCACATGTCCCTTGACCGCGCTGGCGATCACCGGGAGCCCCAGATACATGGCCTCCATCACATGGAAGGGGAGCCCTTCAATCCGGCTGGCTGCAGCTGCCGCATCCGCGGCGGTATACCAGGGCGCCATGTGGGTGCAGTATCCTGGAAAAAGGACCCGCTCCTCTACCCCCAGCTCCGCCGCCAGCATCCGGCATTCTTCCAGCAGCGCGCCCTCACCCGGGAGGATCAGATGCACCCGCTCCGGCAGCTCCGCCATGGCCCGGATGAGCACGGCCTGACTCTTCCGCCGGGAGAACTCTGCGGCATAGACCAGTACAAAGTCCTCCTCCTTCAGCCCATACTGGGCCCGCAGCGCCAGTCCCTGCTCCCTGGAGGTCCCATCCAGGCGGGAAAAATCCACCCCCACGCCGGGAACCGAGCCGATCTCCTTTCCCAGGTGGTACCGGTGGGCCAGATTCAGGTCCGCTCGGTTCATCGTGAGGAGCAGGTCGGTCTCTCCTGCCGTCAGCTGCTCCGCCGTACGCAGAATGGTCCGCTTCACCGGCGCCATATCGTCATCGAAGAGATAGCCGTGCACCATGTTGATCACCTTGGGCCGCTCCCGCATCCCCTTCACCGCCATACGGGTAAAAAAAGCGGCCAGGGAGGTGTGCGTGGCAATGAGGGCATAGCGCTCCGCCCGGATCTTCCGGCGCAACATCCGGGCGGCGGCCCAATTGGCGGGCGCCGTCATCTTTTTCTCCAGGGGCAGGTGGATCACCTCATCCGCCTCTGGAATGGATGCCGGTGCTCCGCCGCAGGCCACATGGACCACCCACCCCTCCTCCCGGAAACGGCGCAGGTAGGGGCGGTGAAAATGCAGAATATGGGAATATGTAGAGGCCGTAAAGAGTACTTTCTGGCCCATATGCGATCACCTTCTTTCCACACAGCATATCATACCCTCCCCTCTCCCGTCTACTGGAAAAGGACGTCTTTTTCCACAGGGAACGGCAAAAAGCAACCGATGATGATCAAAAAATCAGGGATACAACAGGCGCTGTCCCTGCTGTATCCCTGATTTTCATTGCTCTATGGAACCGGTTAAAGGAAGGCCACACCGTAGTCGTAGAGTACGCCCGTCCCGTCGCTTCCCCGGGTTATGACCATCTGTACCGCTGTGGATGTGTTTTTGGTCCCATCCGGCAGCAAAACGGAGAAGGTGCTCTCCTGGCAGGCGTTCCCGTTCAGTTCCTCTGTATTGCGTATGCTCTCCTGTACCAGATCCGTATAGCCTCCGGCGGAGTCTCGTACCTTAACGCCAACCGTTCCCGTATGCCGCACCCAGGCAATGGCCTTCCGGTAATCCTGGGTCAGCGTGATGTCCTTGCTGGTCACCGTTCCGCTGGCCAGACTGTCCGGGGTATAGATACAGGTATAGCCCATATCACTGTTATTGTCCGCCTTGATCCGGGTGGCTTTGATATAATATTTTCCCCCCACATTGCGCAGAACCAACGTGTAACTCTGATAGGGCTGGACCCGTATCCCGCCGGAAAACTGGTAGGTCAGCTCAACCACCGCAGTATTGGGGACCACCTGAATGTCGCTGATCCCCAGCGTCTCCTCCCCCAGCTTGATCTCCACCCGAGTCTGCAAATTCTGATTTTCGGAAGAATAGCTGCCGCAGGCCAGGCGCATCTTGATCTGCTGCAGTGTACCAAAGCCGGTTGGGATAAAGCTTGTCTCTTCGGTTTCATATTGCGGTCCGGGCCAGCTGACAAAGACAAACCGCTCCCGGTTCGAATCTCCCCTGTCATCGTACCCAGGCTCCGCCGCAAATCCCGTGCTGAAATTGGGGACATCCGGTAAAATCCGGATCTGCTTCTGGGCTGCATCATGGTAGGCCCCCGGGGTCACGGACGCGAGAAAGCTATCGTCCTGAAAGCCGTCAAAGGCCAGGGCCTGCCGGTATCCGGTCTCTTTCCCCTCATAGTAGTTTTGCAGCATGAGGTTATAGACCTCCAGTCCCAGCGGCTTCACCTGCCGCTCCAGCAGGTCGGTCCGACCGGTCAGACCGAGGAGCGTCTCATCCAGAATGCGATTGTCATTATTGAATTCCTCCCGCAGAAAGGAGTCCTCCGCTGCCCATTGGTTGAGGTGAAATCCGGGCGTATATGCGTTTGCCATCAAAATCCCTCCTTACCCTATCCCTCCCCATGGCAGAATGTTGTACGTTTCCGTACACGGAACGGGCAGAAAAAATCGGCGGGCCCCAAAAAGGGGCCCGCCGATCCGGTATAGCGATGATTTGCACAGGGCTCAGGGCTGGGTGCCCATGGCCGCAAGCAGCGCCAGAGCCGCCTCTCCGGTGACTCCTGTCTCATCCAGCGCTTTCATTTGCTCCACAAAGGCCTGGTTCTCCTCACTGAGCGTGATCTGCTCCAGGCGTCCGGCATTGTACTCCTCCAGCATCTGCCAAGTAAGGAGGATCTGGTCCACATACCAGTCGATCTGTCCGATCCGGTCTTTGTCCTCCTCCACACTCCAGGGGAAGATCTCCCGATAGAGGTCAAATTCCTCCTGCCAGGTCTCGACCACCGACGCCTTCTGGGGAATGCCCTCCCGGGAGGCTGCAAAGAGCTCCTCGTACTGTCCCAGGTCGGCATAGTGGTACTTCTCCAGGCTGTAATTGACGGAATGGATCTTCAGGCGGCGCAGCTCCCGGGCATACTCTGCCGCCCGCTCCCGGAATTCAGGCACCTCGGATGTGGCCGCGTTGACTGCCATATCCAGCTTGTACTGGGCCCAGCCGTAGTGGTCCCGGGCAGCCAGATTGCTCATGGTATAGGGGGTCTGTTCCCGGACTCCCGCCTGGATCTCCTCATACTGACGGCTGGCGGTAATATAGTTGAACACAAACCAGCCAAAAACCAGCTGGAAGAGCCACAGTCCGCCCAGCGCGATCCATCCGGCCGCTTTTCCGCTCAGCTTGGCGACCGGCCGGCCATAGCAGACCGCCATCACGCCCAGCAGCAGCAGCGCAAGGGCCTGATAGGCGCTGATGGACCAGACTGCCTCCACCGCCCCGTGGAGGGCCAGCATAGCCAGACAGGCCAGCAGGGTGGACAGGAGCAGATCCTCCTCTCCCTCCCGGCGGCGGCGCAGCAGCATCACGGCGCTGCTGCCCAGCATGGTCAGGAACACCAGCAGTCCGGGAATCCCCATCTCAGCCAGCACCTGAATATAGTGGTTGTGCACATAGCGGCTGGCGTAGTAGAAGCTTTGGACCTGGGTGACCATGCCCTCCACACAGCCCAGACCGTTTCCGATGATGGGGCTCTCCTGGTAGATCTTCAGACCATCCCGCCAGAATTCCACACGCTGGATGGCGTTCTGGTTGGCCCAGAGGCCCTGGATACGGTTTGCCGCAAACTCCGGCAGCAGCAGGTAGCCCAGCCGGACCTTTTCTCCGCTGGAGAGGGAGAGGCTCTCCAGATTCGCCCCCTCCGGTGCACTGAGATTCAGGTAGACCACCTTGGAATCCTCCGGCACAGTGAAGGAGGCCCCCTCCAGATCCCCGGAGTAGAGCACCGTGCTGGTGTGCATGATGGTCTGGGATGCATTCTGGCTCTCCACCACAACGGAGACCCGTCCCTCCCAGCTTCCCTCCAGCGTATAGGTACCGGGGGCGGGATAGACCGAACGGCGCAGATCCTCACCCGCGTTCAGGGCGATCCCGCCGGAGAGCTGGTATCCCAGCACCACATAGGAGACCGCCAGGACCGCCAGCACCGCCACCGTAATCCCAGCGGCCTTTCCGTGGGAGGCGAGGACCGTAGTCAGCCGGTCCCCCACCAGGCGCTGTACCCCATAGAGCAGTCCGCCCGCCGCCACGGCAGCAAGGACCGGAAGCATGCCCAGCGCTCCGTTCTTCCCCAGGCCCTGGAAGGCCACAAACATCATCACCAGGGACACGACCGCGTCCTGGGCCATGAGCAGGAAGAGGGAAAGCCGCTTCCCGGCCGGGGCGGCCAGCAGATAGAGCAGCACGGACACCATAAACATTGCGATGGCGCCCATACTGAAGGCCAGCAAAAAGCCCAGGGTATTGATCCCCAGCAGCATGCTCGCCCCCACACGGCTCCGGGTGGTCCGGGCCGTCATGGCCAGATAGAAGGAGAGCAGCACACCCAGCGCCAGCATTCCGCCCAGTACGTTGGGGTTCCCCAAAATACCGGTGATACGCACACCCTCCTCATATCCGGTGGACATATACTGGAACTGACAGCCCAGCGCGTCCATCAGGCGGAAGAAGGGGCCTGCCAGCAGCTTGCCCGCGGCGGCGTCCAGGCTCAGCAGGGAAAAGGCCGCCGTCACCGACGCGGTCATAGCCGCCAGCTTGGGGGCATCCTCCCGCTTGGCGCGTACCAGCACCACACCGTAGACACACAGCGCCGCCAGGATCTTGGAGAACTCCGTCCCTGCGAAGCTGCCGAAACGGCTATACAGGCTGGCCGCCCCATTGAGCAGCAGATAGGCGAATACCGCCAGTACCGGAATGCTCAGCCGATCTCCCAGACGCTGGACCGGAGCGCGGCCGATGGAGCAGGCCAAAAAGAGCACGACTGCAGCCACAGCAATATGCTTGTCCGAACCACCCGCCTGGGCCGCCAACAGGAAAAAGAATCCGATCCCGATCAGCGCAAACAGCCCGTTGGATCGTGGAACGACCCCCGTCCGGCGGGTGGATGTATTATGCTTACCCATTCATCCATCTCCTCAATCAGTGTAATTTCTCATCGTTGATGAATCCCTTCACCAGCGTCAAACACAAGATCTTAATATCAAACAGCAGACTCCAGTGCTCGATATAATAGATATCGTGCTCGATCCGGGCCTGAATGGAAGTATCACCCCGCAGGCCGTTGACCTGAGCCCATCCGGTGATGCCGGGCCGTACCTGGTGCTTGACCATGTAAAGAGGAACTTCCTCCTTAAACTGCTCCACATAGTAAGGCACCTCTGGACGGGGCCCCACCAGGCTCATATCTCCCCGGAGCACATTGAAAAACTGGGGGAACTCATCAATGGAGCATTTCCGCAGCAGTGCACCAAAGCGGGTCTTGCGGTCGTCAGTGGAGCTGCTCCATCCGGTCTCCTGCCGGTCATTCACCCGCATGGAGCGGAATTTGTACATATAAAAGGGCTTTTTATTCCGCCCGATGCGCTTTTGACGGAAAATCACCGGTCCCGGTGAGGATAGCTTCACCCCGATGGCAGCCACCAGCATGATGGGAGAGGTAAATACCAGCAGCACCAGCGAACCCACCACATCCATGGCACGCTTACAAAAGGCGTTGGCCCAATTGTCCAGAGGGATACGCCGGATGTTAAGCATGGGAATTCCGTTGAGATCATCAAACTGGGGACGGGAGGGCATATATTCCGCGTAAAAGGGAATGATGGAGAGCTTGGTCCCGGTCTTTTCACAGGCAGCGATGATGTGTGGTGTCTGGGGATAATCCTCCAGATCCACGGCCGAGACCACCTCATCCGGACGGTAGAGGTCCAGAATCGACTCCAGTGCCTCATAATCCCCCAGATAACTTAGCTCCTGCCAGGCTTTTTCATGTTCGGCGGCCACATACCCCACCAGATGATAGCCCAGCTCCCGTTCCCGCCGGATGGTCTCCAGATAGCGGCGGGCCATGGGGCCTCTCCCCAGCAGAATCACATGTTTCTGGTTATACCCCTGCTGCCGGGCATGGCGCAGGACACTGCGCAGCAGTACCCGCTTGGCGCTGAGCAAAAACAGATTCAGGGCAAAGAAAATGGCCAGTGTCCACCGGGAAACATGGATATCATGCCGCACAAAAAGCACACTGAGCAGCACCGTCATATCCAGAATACTGGCCCACCAGAGCTTTGGAAGCTCCCGCAGCAGCCTGGTCTGCCGGAACGAACGGTACAGACCGAAGGCGGCATAGGTGAACAGATGCACCGCCACCAACACGCCGGCCAAAATCAGATATTGAGAAAAGGGAACACTGATCACGCCGCCGGGCAGCACATAGAAACGCAGCCAGAAGGCAATGGGCAGCGTGAAAAAAATGATAAGTCCGTCAGAAATCACATTCAGGCGGTTGAGCAGGACCTGATTTTCCTTGATCATGGCATACTCCCGTCCATTTCATTGGGTATCACAGTGTTCTATTTTACCCCGTTTCCGCCTGTTCTGTCAAATAAAAACACCCCCGGGGAAATCCCCGGGGGTGAAACTTATGGTTTTTTGAAGGACGCGCTAATCAGCAATTACTTGCAGATCAGGACGTAGGCAGCGATGTTCTCGTTGTCGCTGTCCTTGATGACCAGGATGTTGTCACCCTTGATGTCGCCGTCCTTCACGGTGATAGCGCCGATGGAGGACTCGGACACGTCGGTGCCGTCCACGTACAGGACCTTGGTGCTATCGCTGTAGCTGAAGGTGCCCTGAGCGTTGGCAACCAGACCCTTGGAAGCAACAGTGGCCTCGCTGGGCTGGATGGCGGAACCGGTGACCTTGGTGATCTCGGTGCCGTTGATGGACACGTTGTCATAGTAGCCCTTGGAGGCAAACAGCTTGCCGTCCTCGGAGGTCAGAGTGGTCTTCTCACCCTTGTAGATGACATCGTAGGTGTAGGTCTTGTCATCGGAGGTGCCGGTCACGGTGGGGTTCTTGTCCAGGACATAGACGCCCTCGGTGGAACCGGTCATATCGCTGTCGCTGATGAAGACAGCCTTGGCGATGTTGTTCTTGTCAACAATAGCGCTACCGGTCTTAACGGTGATCTCCTTGGGCACGTTGGCGATACCGGTGTAGACGGTGTAGACGTCGTTGCCGCGGTCGATCACGAACACGGTCTGAGCATTGGCCAGAACACCGCTCTTGATCTGGGTCTTGCCCTTCTCAATGGTGGTGCTGTTGATGCTCTTCTCGGTCAGGTCGGTCAGAACCAGCTTGTAGACGCCCTTGGAGTTGACGCTGTAAGCGTAGATAGCGCCCTCAGTAGGAGCGACCTTCTTAGTGCCGTTGTCATAGTAAGCGTTGACAACCTCGGTGGTGCCGTCGGTCTTCAGGATCTTGGTGTTGGCGTAGCCGCTGACGCTGCTGAAGCTATCCACAGCCAGGACCTTCAGGTACTCGTCGGCAGCAGCCTCGGCGTCGGTGTAAACCACGTAGCCGGCGTTGTCCAGGTAGAAGGTGACCTTGTCGCCCAGATCCACGGCGTCCTTCAGGACCTTGTCGCCGTCCTCATTGACGAACTTGACCAGGCCGGACTGCTCGTAGGTGGTGTCGTCGGCAGTAACCTTAGCGCCCTTGATGGCGGAGACGGTCACCTCGACGGACTTGGCGGGCTCAACAAACTCCTTGTTGCCGATCTTATAGAAGAAGACATAGTCGTCCTTCTTCACGTCAGCGAAGCCGTTGATGTCCTTCACAGCGTCAGTGCTGCTCAGGCTCTTGTAGGTGATGCTATCAGCGGGGTTGACAGCGCTGACGTTGATGGTGCCGTCCTTGCTGTCGTTGTAGCTGGTAACCTTACCGAAGGTCTTGACCAGCTGCAGGGCGTAATCCACAACACCGTCATCGTTGTTGTCGATGAAGGTCAGCTCCTTACCAGCCTCGTTGGTGGACAGGGCCTTGTTGACGGTCTTGTCGCCATCCTTCTCGGACTGGAGAGCATAGTTGACATACCACTCGGTGCTGCTGTTGGTCTTCAGGTTGTTGTCGTCCAGGTACTCCTTGATCTTGGTGGCGGAGTCCTTACCAGCGGTCAGGACAGCCACGTTGTTAGTATCGGACTCCAGAGCGTTGCCCAGCACGACGGCCTTGGAGGTCTGAGTGCTGTTGGCATCGGGCTGCACGAACATGGTCACGGTCTTACCAACCATGTCCAGATCAGTGGACACCTTGAAGGCGCCAGTGCTGTTCAGGCCATTGGGAGCGTCGTTCAGCTGGACATAGGTCTTGCCCTCGTCCTGCACGCCGGCGCCATTCAGAGCAGCGTACTCGTTGGCCAGAACGACACCCTCAACCTTGACGGCCTTGAAAGCCTTCTCCAGCAGGGTCTCGCCGGTCTCCTGACGCTGGGTGTTAGCCACGATCTGACCGTTGGTGCTCACACCGGGAACGATCTCGTACTTCACCATCTCAGCGTTCAGAGCGTTGTAGATCATCTGAGCAGCCTGGTCACGGGTCAGGGCAGCGGAGGTGTTGATGGTCTCCAGGCCCTTGTACAGGCCGACCTGGTTGGCCAGAACGTCAGTGCTGACCTGCCAAGTGGCGCCGCCGATTCCCTCGTAGGTGGTGTTGTAGCCCACGGCCACCAGCAGCATCTTAGCAGCCTCGGAGCCGGTCACCTGAGCGGAAGGAGCAAAGGTGTTGTTGCCCTTGCCGGCGATGATGCCCTGCTGCACGCAGTAGGCGATGTACTTCTCAGCCCAGTGGCCCTTGGTGTCGGTGAAGCTGGTGGTCAGGTTGCCCAGGGTGGGCTCCTTACCGCCGTTCAGGGTCACGCAGATCAGACGGGCGAAGGAAGCGCGGTCGATGTTCTGAGTGGCGCCGTAGGAGCCATCGGGCAGACCGGCAATGATGCCCAGCTCGGTGACCATGGACACGGCGTCCTTGTTGACGATCTCATCCTTATCGGTGAAATCGTTGAAGCTAGCAGCGCTGGCGGTAGCCATCATACCAAGAACCATGGTAGAAGCCATACCAACACTGAGCACTCGCTTCAGGTTGTTCATGTGGAGTTCCTCCTTTAAACATTTTCCCTCGGAGAGGCAATGCTCTCCCTTGGGTTCGTTCCTACTATACACGTCAAAGAAAAAAAGGTCAATAGATTTCCCGCATCCGTAACACAAGCGTAATCTTTCTAACAGAATCCGGTTTTATTTCCTCCCGCCCCCTGTGTTTCTTTATATATAAGGTATCAGTGGGCTGTGCGGGTCAAGCGCCAGAGTGTGGTACGGCTGATGCCCAAACGCTTGGCGGCGGCGGTCTGATTCCCGTCCAGCTCTTCCAGGACGCGGAATACGATGTCCTGGTCGATCTCGGCCAGTGTGCGGTTCAGGTCCAGCGGTGCGCAGACTCCCTTTGTGGCAGGCGAGAGCACACACTCATACCGCTCTTTTTGCAGAACCCGCCGAATATCCTCGGCCCGGATGGTCTGCCCCGGCGCGGTGGTGGCCGCCTCTTCCACGATCCGCTGGAATTGGATGTAGTTATGGGGCCAATGAAATTCCTGAAGCAGTTCAATGGCCCGCTCCTCCGCCCCCAGGACAGGATGGGGTGCATTGGCATTCAGCCGCCCCAGAATCAGGTGCAGCATGGTGGGGATCTCACCGCGCATCATACGCAGAGGCGGAAGATACAGCGAGAGTGCGCCCAACCCATTGAGCCACTGTGCGCCCTCGGCGGAGATCTGCTCTCCCTCCTGCGAGACACACGAAATGATGACATGATTGCGCCGGCACACATCGGTCTCCTTCAGCACACCGATCAGCTGGTCTCTCCGCTCGGGAGAGAGGGACTGGACATGTGCGATGTGGATCACATGTCCGCTGTCCAACAGCGGGGAATTGTGATGTTCCAACAGGAAATTCCAACCTTTTTCATGGAGCAGACCGCAGTGGATGGATACCAGCGCACTCCCCCGATAGGGTCCCTGCACATATAACAGGTGGACGACGGTCTCTTTTCCAGTCCCATCTTCCCCGCAGAGAACCAGCGGCGCGGTATTCCCGGCAAAATACCGGATCTGCTCCCGCAGTTCATGGCCAGGCAGGCACTGCATGCGTTCGGCAATGGCATCCTCTGCCTCCTGCCGGGAAAGATAGGAGATCCCCATCTGTGCCGACCCCAGGGGAATCCGGCGCTCTTCCACAAAGAAAGCGGTATAGCTTTTGCTTCCAAAGAGTACTCGTCTGGCCTGGATGGAGTAGCGCATGGCGTTGATGTGCTTGGTCAGTCCCCGCTCCTCCTCCATGCCGGGCAGCAGGAGGGCCCCCCGCAATACTTCGAGCAGTTCCGGTGCCAGATTCTCCATGGTGGAAAAGAACACCTCGCCGTTCTGATTGTCCAGCACCGCAATTTTTCCCGCCTGTCCCCGCAGGATCTCCCGGAAAAAGCTGTTTTCCTGCCGCAGGCGCTCATGGCTGCGGCAGAGGCTCAGCGTCTGCTCCAATGCCTTTCGCAGACTTTCGATCCCGGACGTGATCAGAATCGCATTGAACCCCAGCCGCCGGGCAATGATACTGGCCGTCATATCGCACAGCACGGTATCATACTGCTCTGTCTGCAATTCCCGCAGCTTTGGCTCCAGCGCATCCAGGGATTCCACCGTAAAAATGTCCACGTGGTAGTTGAGCAGGTCGCACAGGACTTTTGCACTGATGGTAATGTTGGCATAGGCCACCATGGCCACCTTCCCCCGGATGCCGTTGGACAGGCGTAGTGCGCAAAACACATCATAGAGCGAGATCTCCACCTCTACCACAGGCAGTCCTTTCCCCTGGAGGATACTGGCCGTACCGCCTCTGGAGAGGATCACATCATAGTCGGTGTGGAAATAGTGCTCCGCGATCTCCACACCCTTTTCCATGTTCCCCACAAATACATCCATGCTCACCCGCGGATACTCCTCGGCCAGGTTGTACAGGAGCGTCTTCATTCCCTCATAGGGTACGACTCCAAGTACCCGTACATTTTGTTCCATCAATGTCCCCCCTACACCGTTTCTTTTTGAAATCAGTTTTACCACATAACCAAAATAGAGACAATATTTTTTCCGCTCGTTTCAAAAAGAAACAAAATATCGGTTTAGCTCCAATTGCAAGAATAGACAGTTTTCGTTACAATAGACTTGATCAAACTGTTGAGATTTTCCACGTCTCCACAGTTGGGACTGGACACAAGGAGGGGATTGCCTTTTTGATCAACTAAGTACCCACTATCACTACAAAGAGGAGAGAAGTAAATGAATAGCACTATGTTAGTTGTGAATCTGGCCATCTCCATTGCGCTGATCATTGGCCTGATTCTCATCCCCAAGCTCAACCCCATGGTCAGCCTGGTCATCGCCAGTGCCTACATGGGTATTTCCTGTGGTCTTGGCGTTCTCACCACTATGGATACCATCGCTTCCGGCTTCGGCAGCATGATGACCAGCATCGGCCTTCCCATCGGCCTGGGCGTCCTGCTGGGTCAGCTGATGAGCGACACCGGTATGGCGCAGAAGATCGCCACCACCCTGGTCCATGCCGTACCCGCCAGGTTCGTTATGTGGGCCCTGGCCGGCGCCGGCTTCCTGCTCGCCATTCCCGTGTTCTTTGATATCACCTTTATCATCCTGATCCCCATCGGCATTGCTGTTGCCAAGGAGATCAACAAGCCCATGGCTTACGTCAGCACCGCTCTCATCATCGGCGACGTGATCGCCCAGACCTACATCCCCCCCACGCCCAACCCTCTGGCCGCTCCTGACCTGCTGGGCTACAGCCTGGGCACTCAGATGGTGGTCGGCCTGATCGTGGGCGCCATCGTGCTGATTCCCTCCATGCTCGTCACCACCAAGGCCCTGGACGCCGGCCTCTTTAATGATGAGAAGGACGTCAACCACGAGGTGGATGTGCTCAAGAACCTCTCGGAGCACGAGGCCAACCGCAAGGATCTGCCCCAGCCCTCCTTCGCTCTGTCCATGGTGCCTCTGCTTCTGCCCGTTGTGCTCATTCTGATCAGCTCCGTGCTTCAGGCCACCGGTGCTCCCGCCGATTCTCTGGCGGTCTCCCTGCTGAGCAACAAGATCTTCACCCTGCTCATGGCCGTTCTGGTGGCCTACGTCGTGGCCTGGAAGTACATCGGCCGCAAGAAGGCTGAGGCCTCCGCCAACAACGCCCTGGGTACCGCTGGCGTGGCGCTGGCCATCACCGGCGCGGGCGGATCCTTTGGCAGCGTGATCGCCGCCACCAACATCGGCGACGCCCTCATCAGCGCCCTGAACATCGGCACCGGCTCCGTGGTGAGCGTGCTGCTCTTTGCCTACTTCATCGGCTTCATCTTCCGTGTGGCTCAGGGCTCCGGTACCGTTGCCGGTATCACCTCCATGACCATCATGTCCACCATTGTCCCCTCCGTGCCCGTGCATCCCGTGTGGATCGCCATGGCCTGCCTGGCCGGCGGTATTTCCATCGGCCATGTCAATGACTCCGGCTTCTGGGTCTGCACCAACCTGTCCGGCTTCACCGTCACCGGCGGTCTGAAGACTTACACCTGGCCCATCTTCACCGTGACCGTGTTTACCCTGATTGCCGCCATTGTGGGCGCTCTTCTGTTCCCCATGGTATAATCATTTACCTCCATTCGGCCACCTCTCTTTGGAGGTGGCCGAATCTGCCCCTCGCCCTCCACGATTTCAGAAAGGAGCTTTATCATGGCCTTTGAAAGCAATCCGAACAGTGTTGTGGAACAGCTCTGTCAGAGTGTCTCCCTTCCCAAGATGGTGCGTGTTCACCAGAAGTTTGACTCTACCCACTTTGAGCCGGAGGAACTCCCCGCGGTGGTTCACGCCCAGCTGGAGCGGGAAAACATCCGCAAGCAGATCCGTCCCGGCATGTCCATCGCCATCACCTGCGGCAGCCGCGGCATCGCCAACATTGCCATCATTATCCGCGCCATTGTTGACTTTGTAAAGGAGTGCGGCGCAAATCCCTTCGTCTTCCCCGCCATGGGCAGCCACGGCGGCGCCACCCCCGAGGGCCAGCTGGAAGTTCTGCGCAGCTATCATGTGACCGAGGAGACCATGGGCTGCCCCATCCGTGCGACCATGGAGACGGTCTACCTGGGCGATACCGTGGAAGGCAAGCCCGTTTTCAGCGACAAGTATGCCCATGAGGCGGACGGCGTGATCCTCTGCGGCCGCATCAAGCCCCACACCTCCTTCCGCGGTCCCTACGAGAGCGGCCTGCTGAAAATGGCTGTGATCGGCATGGGCAAGCAGCACGGCGCGGAGTCGGTCCATGAGTCCGGCTTCCAGAACATGGGCCGCATCATGCCCCAGTTTGCCCGCGTTGTGTTTGACCACACCAACATTCTGGCCGGCGTCGGTATCATCGAGAACGCCTATGACCAGACCTACAAGATCGCCGCGCTGGACGCCCAGGAGATCTGGGAGCAGGAGCCCGTCCTGCTTCAGGAGGCCAACCGTATGATGGGTCGTCTCTGGATCGAAAAGACCGACGTCCTGGTCGTGGACCGTCTGGGCAAGAACATCTCCGGCGACGGCATGGACCCCAACGTCTCCGGTACCTTCGGCAGCCCCGGACGTCAGCGCAATGAAGTCCCCGGTCCCATCTGCGCGCAGCGCACGGTGGTTCTGGACCTGACGGATGAGAGCCACGGCAATGCCAACGGCATCGGTGTGGCCGACGTGACCACCAAGCGTCTGGTCGATAAGACCGACGTGGACATCACATATCCCAACGCCCTCACCTCTACTCTGGTCAACATGGTAAAGATGCCTATCTTCTCCCACAGCGACCAGGGTGCCATCCGGCTGGCTGTCCGGATCTGCAACGAGATCGACAAGGCTCACCCCCGTATCGTTCGTATCGCCAACACCATGGAGATCGGTCACATCTGGGTCTCCGAGGCGCTGATCGACGAGGTTAAGGCCCATCCCAACATGGAGTTGGAGGGCGAACCGGAGGAATGGCCCTTTGATGAAAAGGGAAATCTCTGGTAATTTCTTTTGCGGCTCCCTTTCCATTCCCCTGCCGCATTTGGGGATGGTTGCAGCAGGCCACCCAAATGCGGCAGCGGGAGCTTTTATTCTGATTTTACGCGCTTGAGCGCCTGGAGGTTACTATGCGTAATGCAATGATCATTGATCCAAAGGACAATGTAGCCGTGGCCATTGAGGCCATTCAGAGCGGCGACACTGTCACCTACCTCAGCGGCAACGAGGAGAAGACCCTCACCGCCCGGCAGGACATCACCATCTATCACAAGCTGGCTGTCTGCGACATTTCCAAGGGTTCCCCCATCTGCAAGTACGGCGAGCACATCGGCATTGCCTCCTGCGACATCAAGGCCGGCGAGCATGTCCACGTCCACAATGTGGAGAGCCACCGCGAGGACCTGGAAGCCGAGGCATAAGGGAAAAGGAGGAAGTAAGGCATGAATTTCTATGGTTATAAGCGTCCCGACGGCCGCGTGGGTATCCGGAACAAGGTTCTGATCCTGCCCGCCAGCGTCTGCGCATCGGACACCACCCGCATCATCTCCCAGCAGGTGGTGGGCTCTGTCACCTTCAACAACCAGAATGGCTGCTCTCAGGTCGCCTCTGACCAGCAGCTGACCATGGACGTGATGGCCGGCTTTGCCGCCAACCCCAACGTCTACGG
>NZ_WQOJ01000033.1:0-27600 GCF_018784545.1 Pseudoflavonifractor sp. MCC625
CACCGTGAGTTTTTCAAGTTTTGAACTATTATCTCATTTCTGACGGTGAGATGATAGGCGGGTGATTATTAATCACTTACCAGCAAAATAACTGTGGGGGGAGGTAGGAGCATGAAGAACGAAAAAACGTATGAAACGATGGAGATCAGCTCTCAGGAGTGGGCAGTTATCCAATCGCTGCGTGAGCTAAAGGACGGGCAATTGGTCGTCTCTGTTGAGAGCGGCAAACCGACTTGTGTTGAAACTCGAAAAAGCATTGATCTAACTCTGAAGGATATCCTTTGAATACAGAGGCTGCGAGTTGTGTTTGCGGGTAGTTTTGCTTTTTAACAATATATTTTGAGAAACAATAATAAACGGAGGAGCATGAAAATGAAGAAGAGATTACTCAGTCTGCTGCTTGTGTTTGTCATGGTCTGCGGAATGCTGCCGATGACGGCGCTGGCGAGCAATGACGATTTGACGGCACAATGCACAAACTACACGGTGAGTTTTGCTGTCAGCGGCGCCACCGTGAAGATCGGCACCGCAACGCCGAACGGCGACAACGGCACACTGGAACTGGTTGTTGCCGATGTGACCGGTACCAGCGTGACCGTAACACCTACATTCAGCAACTTCAGCGTTGCACCAATGCTTACTTTTGATTCGACATCTCTTAGTGTGAATGTCAGTACTGGCAGCGGCACGGCAACGAGCAATGTGGTCAAGAGACTGCCGAATGGTCAGCCTATGGGTGCTATGGGCAGTTGGACGATCAACGTGACCGTGGATAACGGAGACGGTGGTTCCGGCGATACACCTCCCGCTGCAGACGCTGCTGATCCAATCGACATTACCATGACATTCGCGGACGGCGGTCAGATCGTGGAGGTCGATGACCAAAAAATTTATAATGCCGAAGTGACCGTTCCCGACCTGAATGAAGATGGCAAGCTGACCATCGGCGAGGCTTTTGCGGCGTTTCATAATATGTATTATACCGGAGGTGCCGAAGCTGGCTATACGGAAACCTCCAACGAAAGCGTGACCGGCTGGGTCACCAATTTCTGGGGCAAGGGTTCGACCCGTTTCTCCTATGCCCTCAACTATGGCTGGGCTCATTCCACCCAGGATGAGATCGGTGCCGGAGATCAGTTGACCGCATACTTTGGCCAGGCCACCGATTATCTCGACTTGCTGACCTGGTTTGACGAGGAAAGCTATGTGGCAGAGGCTGGCGTGGAAAAGGAATTCTCCGTTAATGGTATTTCCATCTATAAGAGCGGGGAAACCGGCAATGCCACGGCGGTTCCTGACGGCGCCACCGTCACAGTCTATGACAACACCGGCGCGGTTGTGTCTGCGCTGACTGCCACCACCGATGAGTACGGTGAATTCAGCATCACTTTCCCTGATGAGGGAGCTTATTCCATTGTGGTTGGCGGTACCTGCAGCTATACCTGTAATGGTGCAGGCACAAGTGGTGCCCCTGTGGTACCGGCCTATTGCGAGGTCATCGTGAAGCCTGCCATGACCTTCACCACCGACTTGAGTGAAAGTGAAGTTGTCTACAAGGCAGGAGCCGACGCGGCACAGCTGAGCGTGGAAGCCGTCCGCACCGTGGAGCCTGACGCGGAAGTAAGCTATCAGTGGTACTCCAACACCACCAACAGCACGGAGAGCGGTACTGTCATTAGCGGCGAAACAAGCGCAAACTACACTCCCTCCACCGCTGCCGCCGGCACTACTTATTATTATGTGGTGGCCTCCTGCGACAATCTGAGTGCCTCCAGTAAGATCGCCAAGGTCACGGTCAAGGAAAATTCCCTCCCTGCGCTGAAGGGCGAAGCGAACAAGACCGTTTCGATTTTCAAGGGCGATTCCCATACCTGGACCATGAGCGACCTGTTTACCGACGCGGATGAAGATCCCCTTACCTGTAAGGTGCAGCTCTTCGATGCGGAAGGAAATCCTCTGGGCGGCGAGGTGACCGTTGAGAACGGCACCTACACCTATACTCCTGTTGATACTGCCGAGGGCTACCGCCTGAAGTTCTATGCCTCCGATGATGGCGGCACCATCTGGTCCGAGGCTGTTTATACCGCGGTCATCGCACTGAAGGAGAAGGTCGAGTACACCATTGTCACCGGTGATACCGATTCTCCCAACAAATACCTTTCCCGGATCACGGAGTGCGTTATTTCCGGCTCCAATGTGATCGCCGCCGAGGTGACCGATTCCGGTAAGGTCTGGAATATTACTCTGTCTGCCGACACCGACAAAACTGCTGCGCTCACCTACAATATCACAGTGGAGGGAAGCTACGCCAGCAACTGCTATGTCAGCTTCAACGGTGCTGACGGTGTAAAGGTGAGCAGCAACGCTGTTTCCTTCAGCGGCGTACCGGTTTGGGACGGGAACAATACCGCAACAGTTACTTTCCAGACCCGCTATAACAACAGAACCAATAACTCAAGCAGAATGCGCACATACACCCTCAACTTGTCCATTGACGACGGCGTGAACGATGCCCCCTATCTGAAGGGCGATGCCACCGCATCCCACGATATGCGTGTGGGCGAAACCTATTCTCTGGATCTGGGTACGGTCTTTGGCGACAAGGACAGCATGGATGTCAGCTATGCCGTGTCTGTCAATGACGCGGACGCTGTGGCTGCCGAAAAGGCTTACAGCTATGTTCCTGATGCCGCCGATACCGTGACCCTGACCTTCACGGCCAATGACGGCAGTCTGACCTCCGATACCTATACCGTTACCCTGAATGTGCGTGAGAACGCTGCGCCCACTCTGAACGGCGATGCTTCCGGCACGGGTGAAGTGTGCAAGGCTCTGACCTATACGCTGGATCTGGCCCCCCTGTTTACGGATGCGGACGGCGATGCGTTGACCTACAGCTACACCGTCAACGGCGGAGAAGCCACCGCCACCGCTGCCAGCTTCAGCTATGTCCCCGCAGAGGTCGGTCCTTATACCATTGTGTTTACGGCGACCGATGTGAAGGGGGCTGCTTCTCCCGTTTATACACTGACGCTGACTGCAACCGAAAACCCTGCACCCACCCTGAAAGGGGATAGCACAGGTGCAGCTACTGTAGATCAGTATTCCGCGTGGACGCTGAATCTCAGTACCATCTTTGCGGATAACGATGGCGACAGCCTGACCTATACCGTCAGCATCGGCGGTGCCGATGCTGTCAGCGCCGCCGCGTCGTACTCCCTGACTCCTGATACTGATGGGGTCAAGACTTTAGTTTTCCAGGCAAAGGACAAGGCCGGCAATCTGTCTCCCACCTATACCGTGACCCTGACGGTCAATTATGTGCCGAGAACGACCATCGAAACCGGCTGCGTAAAACACGCGGGCAACTATGACGGTTGGCTGGGCAAGGTTACTGTGACCGGCGCCGAAATCACCGCGTATAAGTGGCGCGGCGGCAGCGGCCACGATGAGACCAAGGATGCTTCTCACGAGCTTTATGTGATTCTGGATCCCGCCACGGCGGATAATGCCGAGCTGGACCTGACATACACATTAGGTGGCAAGAAAGTCAAGTACAGCACGACTCCTCCGGCAAATGTGACGTTGGCCAATGGCACAGCGCGAGTGGAAGTTAAGACTGTAGCAAGTTCTATTGCTTCCTGGACCACCAACCGCACCTACACCCTGCACTTTACAAACAAGGCCAATACCGTCCCCGTCGCTTCTCCTGCCACCGGTACCTTTGAAGCCTTTGTTAGCGAGAACTACGAAGTAGACCTGAGCACCATCTTCTCCGATGTCGACAGTCATCCCATGATGTACACCCTGTCCGTCAATAGCGGAGAGGTGGCCTCTGTCGACAGCACTTACAGCGAAAAGCTCGTCACCCCTGGCACCTACACTTATGTGTTCACGGCAACTGACATCTGGGGCGCCACGGCGACGTATACGGTCAACCTCACCGCCAAGATCTCTCAGGAAACCTATGATGTGACGGTCAACGTGCCAGAGGGAGTCGTCCCCACCTTCTATTACACGGAGGATGCCCAGAGCGGCACCGAGCTGACTGCTCAGGCAGCGGAAAATGTCTATACCGTGAAGGTTCCCACCAATATCAGCACCCTTTCCTGGCGTGCCGACGGTATGGGCATGAGCACAGCCGTTTCTGCTGAAAACAACAGCCTGACCCTGTACAAAACCGACTATGTGGTCAAGGCAGGTGACGATACCGATGCAGATGCCGTGGTGACCGTCAAATACGGCGAAGCCACCGCCGCTGGGAACAATAACAGTTTCCTGCTGCTCTCCGCCGGTGCCTATACCGTGTCCGCCGTTCCCAGCTCCGGCTACACCGCTGCGTGGAGAAATGTGGAGCTGACCGAACAGGCTGCCGTTGCCGGTGAGACTGCAATCAATCTGGAATACAGGGGTGTCGGCTTCACCGTACCCGACTTCGCTCAGGTATACGTCTGCGCCGCCAACACCCGTCAGGGTTACCCCACCACCGAGATCCAACCCTCCAGAATCGAAACTAACGGTACGGATGGCACCAAGGTCTGTTATTATGTGCTGAACAACGGAACTATCTATGAATACCGTGTTTTCGTGCCGGAGACCATTGAGAACAGTGATCAGTACGTCACTTACGTCGGCATGTTCAAGAAGGCAGAGAATTCCGCCTTTACCGTGACTGCAGCCCAGCTGGAGGACAGCGACAACGGTCGTAAGACCGTCGATCATGAGTTGACACCGTATAGCAGCGCCGAAACGCTGGATATGGCCAATGTTGCGGATCTGTATATGAATGTCAACGCACAGGGCTATCTGAAGCTGTCTCAGGGGCAAACCAAGGATCTGTATACTGCCCGCTCCTGGTGGGCAACCAACTGCGGCGGCTGGGCTATGAATACCTACTATTTCCTGGAGCCGGACTACACCTACACCGTCGTGGGTCTGGACGGTCAGCCCAGTACCGATGTCGTAACCATCGACGAAAACGGCAAAATCAAGGCCGTGGGTGACGGCACTGCCATCGTTCTTGTCACCTACGATGCCATGAACACGAAGATTGAAGAAGCTCTGTTCACAGAGTCCGGTCCCGAAACGCCCAGCGAGAACGGATTCTACAGTGCCATCTGGCCGGAAAACACCGGCGTGTTCGTGGTCAGCGTGGGCGCGGAGGACAGCGGCATCACCACCGGCATGACCATCAACGAGGACAAGGGCACCCCCGGCAAGTATGCCGGTAAGAATGTGGACGCGGAGCACGATGTGATCTACTTCCTCGGCAGTCAGGGCGAATATACTTTTACCCCCGGCACAGAAGGTGTTACCGTTTCTGTGGCCAATCCCGCTATCAGCAACAATGTACTCAGCTTTAACGGATTTGTTGAACTGACCGCCAATACGGACGGCTCTGTGACCGTGCCTCTGACTGCCGGACGAAACATCGTCAAGGTGGAAAAGGACGGCAAGGCTGAGTATCAGGTCATCACTGCCAAGAGCGTCAGCGTGACCGTCAACGGTAAGCCCTTTGCTGAGGCTACTGTAGCACCTGGAGATACCGTAACTGTCGTGTTTGATACCCTTTATAACCCTGTTAATCGTCTGGCTCTTTACAACACCGGCGCTGCGGTAGTTTACTCCGATGTCAGCGGCTATCCCGGCAAGACAGCAGGAAACTATAATGGGGGCATGGGCTTCTACTTCTTTGCTTCTAACGCCCCCCACCAGACTGTGGCGAACTTCAATCAGGTTGGCAATGACGGTTCTTCCTACGGAAACTATGCTGTCAATTTGGGTGCGACCCTGACGGTTCCCCAAGATTTCAATGAGGCTTACTTTACGTTGACTGACGGAGCGTTTTATGTCAGCGGCTTCTCCAAGTTCACCTTCGGTCAGCATCGCGAGGTGATGGGGCAGGCACCCAACTCCAGTGGCGGTTCCAGCAACATCTATTCCTACTTTGGTCGGCTGCCCGACATTTCCATCCCCGCCGCAACGCTGGAGAGCATTGAAGTAACTTCCCAACCCACAAAAACGACCTACAATATCGGCGACGTATTTGATCCTGCCGGCATGGTGGTCACCGGAACCTACAGCAACAGCGCCGGCCGGTTTACGCAGGCCGTTGCTGGTTACACATTTGACACCAATGCCTTTACCGAGGTTGGCGAAAAGGTTCTGACGATTACTTATGAGGGCAAGACGACCACCCTTACCGTGACCGTTGAGGATGTAACTCTGGAAAAGATCGAAGTTACTACCCCTCCCACCAAGACCACCTACATCGTCGGCGACAGCTTCGATCCTGCCGGCATGCTCGTCACGGCGACCTACAGTGATGAAAGCACCGAAGATGTGACTGCACAGGTTAGCTGCACTCCTGCCACGTTTGAAGAAGCAGGACAGCAGACCGTTACCGTCAGTTACGGCAGCAAAACGACCACCCTTACCGTGACCGTTGAAAATCCTGCGCTGGAAAAGATTGAGGTTACTACTGATCCGGCAAAGACCTCTTATACCGTCGGCGACAGCTTCAATCCCGCCGGCATGGTCGTCACGGCAACCTACAGCAATCATACCACCAAAGCCGTCACCGGCTACACCTATGACACCGCGGCCTTTGCGGAAGCAGGAGATAAGACCGTTATCATTAGCTATACAGAAGACGGCGTGACCAAGACCGCCACCATAGTTGTTACCGTCACCGCTTCCGGTTCTGGTTCCGGTGGAACGCAGAAGCCCACCTACGATTCCATCACCGTCTACATGACATTTGTTGACGAGGGTAACATCATGGTCTACGGTGACTCTGTAACCGTCTACGACGAAGACGAGGATGGTCAGTACACCATCGGCAACGCGTTTGCGGCATTGCACCGGGACTATTACTCCGGCGGTGAGAACGGATATGCAGAAGTATCTAATGCGAATGTGACCGGATGGGTCAGCAAGTTCTGGGGTGAGCGAACCACCACATTTAGCTATCTGCGAAACTACAGCTGGGTTTCTTCTACCAAGCAGACTATTCGAGAAGGCGACACCATTTCTGCCTTTAACGGGGAAGACTCGGTTTCGTATTCTGACTTGTTTACATGGTTTGATAGCGATAGTTATTCCGCCTCCACTGGCACCGAAAAAACCTTTACCGTTCATGGTATCAATGTTATGGGCAGTGGCCCGTCCGGCGATTTGCTTGCTGCTCCCAATGGTGCGACTGTAAAGGTCTATAAGGGCGGCAAGGCTCTTAGTGAGTTGGCAACTACAGTGGATGAAAACGGACGGTTTGCCGTTACCTTCCCCGAAGCAGGTACCTATACCATCAAGGTTTCCGGCACGGCCTACTATGGCAGCTATTCTTACAGCGGCGCACCTGTGGTTCCTTCACAGTGTACAGTTTATGTGAGTGGAACTGGCACGGGTACAGGCACCGGGACAGGTGCTGGAACCGAAACAGGCACCGGCACAACTGTATCTGTTTCCGGTGATGACCACACCATTCATGTCGATGCAACCGTCGAAGGAGCCAAGGCTACTATCGACGAAGTGGATCCGTCTGATCTGAACAAAGTTGTCGGCAATCACGTGAATACCGGAACCGTGACCATTGACTTCTCCGGTCTGGAAAGCGAAGAGGCCATCACTACCGTTGAGATCCCCGCCGCAGCCATTAAGCAGATCGCAGAAGCTGTGAATGACCCTAAAAATGATGCACACAGTCTGGAGATCGTCCTCTCTGATGGTGCTTCCATCGAGTTCGACGCTGCCGCTCTGAAGGAAAAAGCATCTCAGGCCAAGGGCGCAGATATCACCGTCTCCATCGTAAGCTCTGACGAAGCCAAACTCAGCAGCAAGCAGACTCAGGCTGTTGGCAAGCGTCCCGCCTACGACATCAACGTTACCTCCGGCGGTAAGTACATCAGCGATATGGGCGGCAAGATCACTGTCCACGCTCCTTATGTGCTGAAGGGCGACGAAAAGGCCCGTGGCATCGTTGTCTATTATGTGGATGACAACGGCAACAAGGAGCGTTGCGAGACCAGCTACGATCCCATCAAGAAACGCGTCAACTGGAAGACCGATCACCTGTCCCTGTACATGATCGGCTACGACGAGACTCTGGTAAACAATCCCTTTATCGATGTCACAGAGACAGCCTATTACTTCGATGCAGTTCTGTGGGCAGTTGACGAAGGTATCACCAACGGCACTTCCGCCACCACCTTCAGCCCCGACGCTTCCTGCACCCGTGCTCAGATGGTGACCTTCCTGTGGCGTGCTGCCGGTAGCCCCAAGGCTACTGCTACCACCTGCGTCTTCACTGATGTGGATAAGGATGCCTACTACTACGAGGCTCTGCTCTGGGCTATTGAAACGAAACTCACCAACGGTACCAGCGCAACTACCTTCAGCCCGGATGCGATCTGTACCCGCGGACAGATGGCGACCTTCCTGTATCGCAACGCTAAGACTCCCGTTGTAACCGGCACTCACGCTTTTACCGACGTGAAGGTTGATGCTTACTACAATGACGCTGTCATCTGGGCAGCTGCAGAGGGTATTACTGTAGGCACCTCCGCAACCACCTTCAGTCCCGATGCAGACTGCACTCGCGGTCAGATGGTGACCTTCCTCTACCGCTATCTTGGTGAGGACAAGTAATTCCAAGAGTGTAAGACGATGAAATTTCGTCGCGGGCTTACCCCCGCCGTATAGCCGGCAAACAAATATCGCCATATCCTGGGTGAGGAACGGCGCCGAATTTTTTCGGGGGTCTCCTCAATCGTCGAGGAGACCCCTGTTTTTTGGAGGAAACAGTATGACTGATAACTCTCGCGCCGATGTCGAAAAACTTCGTATGCAACTTAAGCGAGATGCAGAGAAAGCGAAGACTGCTCCTGAGTTTGCTCAGCGGCAGGAGTGGATCAATCCTCAGCTATGGAGCCAATACATGGGAACGCAGGGAAAACTGCTGTATCAAAGCTTTTCCGATGAAGAACTTCTGGATATTATACGACAGGAAACGGCTGTGCTGGGCCGCATCCCTGCACAGCGCGAAGTGTTTTGCGTGTATAGAGAATACATTCGCCGCAGATTCGGAAATTGGATCAAAGCCCTTCGGGCCGCAGGACTGAAGGAGGAAAAAGTCAAGCCAGCTATTTGCGCAAATCAAAAAGATGTGCGAGGAGGAGTAATATGAGCAGAATTAAGAAGACGGTGACTATGCTGGTCGCTGTGATGTTGATGGTCAGCATCTCGGTATCGGCAACGGCAGCCGACTGGCCGCAGTTTTTGGGTGATCCAGCCACACAGGGTGTCTCTAATGGAGATGGTGCGGTTTCTGGAACAGATTTGACTCTTCGCTGGGATAAAAATACCGGCAGCACTTGGCAGGATGTCCCCGGAACTCCCATTGTTGTTGACGGTTGTGTCTATTATTACAGTTCACAGTATTTACGAAAGGTAGATCTGGCAACAGGAAAAGAACTGGCCACAGCACCGGTGTACGGCTTGCCCGTCAATCAATTCTTTATCAATATCGCTTACGGAGAAGGCAAGATTTTTGTGCCGTGTCAGACGGACAATCTGGATGACGGCGTGGAGATCAAAGGCTGTTTCCTGCGTGTCTATGATGCAAAAACTCTGGAGCAGCTCTATGTAACAGAGTCTCTGGGCAGCGGCCAGCCTCAGTCCCCGGTTATGTACCATGACGGTTATTTTGTCACTGGCATCTATGGACGCAATGGAATTTATGCCGGATTTACCGCAGAAGACGAAGACCCGTCCCGCTGCGATGAGGTCAAACCTGTTAGATGGACAGTTGATCCTGACAGCAAATATGGCTTCAGCTTCAACGGAGCGGCTTTTGTGGGAGACTATTGCTACTTTGGCTGCGACAACATTCTTTATGTGGTGGACTATAAGACCGGTGAGGCCAGCTCCTTTGATATTGGCACCGGTTATGCGATTCGTTCCTCCATCAGTTATAGCAGTGAAACAAAGCGCTTGTATGTGGCTTCCAACCATTCGGAATATCACGCTGCAGTATTTTCCTACGAATTGAAAGTAGACGGAATGCCCAACACATCCACGGTGTGCAAGTGGATATCCGATGTGCCCAACGGCGGGACGCAATCTACTCCGGTCGTGTACAAAGGCAGACTTTATCTTGGTGGCGGCGGACACACGATGGGTTCCAACGAACCGTTTCATGTGCTGGATGCGATCACATTGAAAGAGATCTATTCCGTGCCAATTTTGAGCAAAGGCAGTGCCGGAATTTCCACAGCCTATGCTACAGAAGAAAATGGCTGGAAGGTATACATTTACATGGTCCCTTTTGCTCCCAACGCAAAGGGAACTTCCGAGATGTGGATCATTTCCGACAGCCAGGGGCAAACCAAAGCAAGCTATGAAATCGTGGATAATATCGGGCAGAGCCAGTATTGCTCCCAGAGTGTGATCGTGGCTTCGGACGGCTCTCTTATTTGGTATAACGATGCGGGTCGTGTTTATTGTTATGAAAACAGCAAAGGGATTTTCGATGATACCAAAAATCATTGGGCAAAGGAAAGCGTTGCGTATCTTGCCCGACGGGGTGTTGTGAACGGGATCGGCAACAATCTCTTTAACCCCCAGGGTACCATTACTCGTGGGCAATTTGCACAGATTCTGGCCAATATGTCCGGCGATGATTTCTCTGGCTGTACCACCAACGCATTCAGCGATGTGAGCACGCAGTGGTTTGCTCACGCAGTTGCATGGGCAGTTGAAAATAGTGTTGTGGACACCGACGAAAGCACATACAGACCGGATGAGCCGATCACCCGCGAAGATATGGCGCTCATGCTCTATCGTTATGCCACAAAGGTTGCGGGATCTCAGCTTCCTGCGATAAAGGATACCATTACATTCACTGACGCACAGAGTATTGATGCAAAGACGATTGAAGCCGTGACCGCTATGCAGCGCGGCGGAATTATTAATGGTATTGCAGACGGCAACGGTTTTTGTTTTGCACCCCAAAAGCAAGCCACCCGTGCAGAAGCCTCGGCAATGATCGCCCGCTTCTACGAAGCATTGAACAGATAGGATCGAATGCAATGAAGAAAAAACAGATACGAGCAATTGTCATTTCGATGTTGGTTTTGCTGCTGATTGGAACGGCAGTATTGCGCATTAACATCGAGCCTGTCGAACAAACTCCGGGTTTGCCGGCGATTTCGGAGCCATTGGCAAATGCGGATGGGCCTGCAGATGCCCATTCCGTCCCCGATACGTCCGGAGAGAAGTCCACTGTTCCACTACAAAGTGACCCGGCGCCTGAAACGGACAAACAGGAGCAGGCATCTGATTCCGGGAACACTACCGATTCATCTCCGACAGACAAGCCACAGGCAACGGAACCTCCTGTGACAACTACAGAAACGCCACCAGCGGAAACCAATTCAACGGAACCTCCTTCACCTGTTACGGACGAGCCGGAGCAGGAACTTGCACCAACCGAAACACCTGCTCTTGAAGTGGAACGTCACATATGTACCATTGAGATCCGCTGCGATACCGTTGTAGATACGTCTAAACTGGAAAATCAGGCGGTGGCTCCGTATGTCCCTGCCAGTGGTGTTATTCTTGTCACCACCGAAATGGAGTTCTCTCCCGGTGAAAGTGTCTTCGATGTGCTTTTGCGGGCTACCAGAGATAGCAACATCCATATGGAGTTCCGGGATGACAGCCTTTACAGCGGGAAATATATCGAGGGAATCAACTATTTATATGAAATGGATGGTGGACCTTTGAGCGGCTGGATGTATAAGGTGAACGGACAATTCCCCAACTATGGCTGCGCTGCTTACAAGGTAAATGACGGCGATGCGATCGTTTGGATGTACACCTGCGATCTGGGTATGGATGTAGGAGATAACTCTACATGGTAAATCGGAAAGCAGAGATGTTTCGGCTTGGACTCGGAGAAAGTGCCGCTTTTTATCGCAGCCACCCGCTTTTGAATTTTGTCTACTTTGCTATGATCGTTGGCATGACTATGTTTTCCAATCATCCGGCGTTTCTTCTATCCTCCTTTATCATGGCTTGGGTTTATTCTGTTCTGCTGCGTGGTGTGAAAGCAATTCGCTTTAACTGCATGATTTTGCTGCCAACTATGATCCTTACCGTGCTGCTCAACACACTAAATGTCCATAACGGCGTCACAGTTCTTTTTTACCTTAATGGCAACCGCATTACGCTTGAAGCAATTATCTATGGCTGCGCTACGGCTCTGATGTTGAGCAGCGTTATGATTTGGTTTAGCTGTTTTGGCACCATTGTAACGGCAGACAAATTTATTTACTTGTTTGGCCGAATCGCTCCTGTAATAGCACTTACATTATCCATGATCCTGCGGTTCATTCCGCTGTTAAAAAATCGTTTTCGTGAGATCTCAGCGGCTCAGCGTTGCATGGGGCGAGGTGGCAAAGACATTGGACTGATCGCCCGTATTCGTCAACTCGGCAAAGAAGTATCCATTTTGATCGCATGGTCACTGGAAGCTTCCATTGAGAGTGCTGACTCCATGGAAGCCAGAGGCTATGGGCTTCGTGGACGGACAAGTTTCCATCTGTTTCGTTTGGCCAGTACGGAGCGGTGGATATTGGTTGCCATGATATTTTTAGGTGGCATCTGCATTGCTGTCTGTGCGTTAGGCCATACGAATATTTATTACTATCCGACTATATTGCTCCCGCCCATTTCTTTGGAACAGGCCGCCTGCCTCGGTGCATTTTGGCTGTTGATGTTTTCTGCGGTAGCAATCGACATAAGAGGTATGCGACAATGGAACTGATTACCTGCAAGCATTTAAGTTTTACATATCCGGGTTGTGAGGCCCCCGCACTGCGGGACATCAGTTTCTCCGTTAAACGCTCGGAATTTGTAGTTCTCTGCGGAAAGTCCGGTTGCGGAAAAAGCACCCTGCTTCGGCATTTGAAAAAGAACCTGATGCCTTACGGCAGACTGGAAGGAAGCATCTTGTATCAAGGGCAGGAGGTGGAGGATCTTCCAAAACGGTTGTGTGCATCTGAAATAGGCTTTGTCCAGCAAAATCCGGATAACCAGATTGTAACAGACAAGGTTTGGCATGAGTTGGCTTTTGGGCTGGAGAGTCTTGGCCTGGATAATTTGACCATCAAGCGCCGTGTGGCTGAAATGGCCAGCTTTTTCGGAATTCAAACATGGTTCCGAAAAAATGTCAGTGAATTATCCGGCGGTCAGAAGCAGCTTCTAAATTTAGCCTCCATCATGGCAATGAAGCCTAAACTGCTGGTACTCGATGAACCTACCAGTCAGCTGGACCCAATCGCGGCATCTGAATTTCTCGCAACACTGAAAAAGATAAACACTGAACTTGGCACTACTATTCTCATTTCTGAGCATCGGCTGGAAGAGTTGTTTCCACTGGCAGATCGAATACTTGTGATGGATAGCGGTCGCCTTGTGATCGACGATGATCCTCGTACTGCAGCACGCAGGATGTCTGGCGGCGAATGCGCGGATATGTTTTACGGGTTGCCGTCTGTAGTCAAAATCGCATGCTCTAATGGCTTGCAGGATGATTGTCCACTCACTGTTCGTGAGGGGCGTTTGTGGCTGGAAGAACGTCTGGGTGAACCGGTAGCAGAGTATTCCGAGGAAAAGCATCGCTCTTTTCTGCCCAAGACGGGCTTTAAAGGCCGCGAGAAACACACAGAAACTCCCGCTGTTTCTATCAAAGAGGTTTGGTTCCGGTACGATCGGAGTGGTGCTGATATTTTGCGCGGCGTAAATCTGGAAGTAAAGCAGGGCGAGTTTTGTGCCATTCTGGGTGGTAACGGCGTTGGAAAAACCACCACGCTGAAAGTGCTGACAAAGAGCGTAAAAGCAGACAGGGGCAGCATAGAGATAGGTGGTCGGAAGCTGGAAAAACTATCCGACAAAGAGTTGTTCCATCACGGCTTATCTTTTATGCCGCAGAATCCACAGGCACTTTTTACTGAGATCACGGTACACGAGGAACTGCTGGAAGCTCTTTGTCACGAAAAGCTGTCAGAGACAGAAAAAGATCGTCTGGTAGGCGGAATGCTCCGGCAGATGGAATTGAGTCACCTGAAGGAAGCGCACCCATACGACCTTTCCGGCGGCGAACAACAGCGGCTGGCGCTTGGCAAGCTGCTCCTTCTGGAACCGAAGATCCTGCTGCTGGATGAGCCGACAAAAGGACTTGACCCCTTTTTCAAGCGGACTCTGGCTGAAATCTTTCGGCGGCTCTGTGCGCAGGGTGTCACCATTCTCATGGTCACCCATGACATTGAATTCTGCGCGACTTATGCAGACCGATGCGCCCTCTTTTTTGATGGCGAGATCGTCTCCTGTGACACCCCAAAAGCATTTTTTGCCGGAAACAATTTTTACACGACCTCCGCAAACCGCTTGGCCGGTGCGTGGTTCCCGGATGCGATTACATGGGAGGAGGTGGCAAAACAGTGCGAAGAAGCTATGACGAAAGTCAAATCGTAGCCGCCCAACGGAAACGAACAAAGGTATCTGCGGCACTGATATTCTTTGCCATTCCTGTTGTGATTGCGCTTGGGATCGTTCTGTTCAACGACCGCAACTACATGGTAATCAGTCTGGTGATCCTGGCGCTGACAATGGCCCCTTTCTTTATGGTTTTTGAACGGCGAAAACCGAAGGCCAGAGAGATCGTGCTGATCGCTCTCATGTGTGCGCTTACCGTATGCGCACAGTTGATTTGCGGTGTTACGGTTCCCCTTCGTGCCGGTACTGCCATCATCATCGCCTGTGGCATTGCTCTTGGCCCGGAAGCTGGTTTTTTGATTGGGGCTTTAGCTCGTTTCGTTCTGAATTTTTACGCCGGGCAGGGGCCTTGGAGTCCCTGGCAGATGTTCTGTTGGGGTATTCTGGGATTTTTGGCAGGTCAGGCCTTTAACCGCGCTAATTTGGAGAAGAAAAAATCCCGAAATTTCAGCGTTGTCATGGGTCCTGTTCTCTGCGTGCTTTTTATGGGAGTGGTGGCCTATCTGACATATGTCCTTTTCCCTCCAGCTGATGGCAAGACCTTCTGGGGATGGCGGCTCTATGTTTTTGGGGCGATTGGGCTGCTGCTCGGTGTTTTAGTCCAGCGCAAGCGGCTTCCTGTGGATGATGTTACCTTGTCCGTATTTACTTTCTTTACGACCTTCATCATCTACGGAGGAGCTATGAATATCTTCACGATGATCAGCGCAGCCAGCATTCCCGGCAACCCGGAAATCAGTTGGGACGCATTGAAAATTTACTACATTTCCGGTGTTCCTTACGACTTCGCACACGCCGGAACAGCAGCGATCTTCAATTTCATTTTTGGGGAAAAGCTGATCCAAAAGCTGGAACGCATCAAGCTCAAATACGGTATTTATCGCTGAAAGGAACCGAATATGCAAATCATAGCAGTAAGTTGTATCGGATTTATCATGGACTGCATCTTGGGGGACCCGGTATGGCTGCCGCATCCGGTATGCCTGATCGGATGGTGGATATCAAGGCTTGAGCAATATTTGCGGCGGCTATTTCCCCAAACGCCCAAGGGAGAGCGGGCGGCTGGGGCCGTGATGGTAGTCCTTGTCTTGCTGCTCACTGGTGGAGTTTCCGCTGCGGTGTTGTGGGGCAGCACCAGAATCAGCCCCCAGTTGTGTATCGTTGTTGCGAGCATAATGTGCTGGCAAACCGTTGCCGCTAAATGCCTAAAGTCCGAAGCGATGAAGGTACAGCAGGCTTTGGAAAAGAATGACCTACCGGGAGCTCGTCAGCGGATCTCCATGCTGGTAGGACGTGATACGCAGCAGTTGGAGCATACACAGGTGGCTAAAGCAGCTGTTGAGACCGTGGCTGAGAACACCAGCGACGGTGTAGTGGCTCCGCTGTTCTGGACTATGCTTTGTGGCCCAGTGGGCGGCATGCTATATAAAGCCATCAACACCATGGATTCCATGGTAGGATATAAAAATGACCGCTACCAATATTTCGGAACATGGGCTGCCAGATTGGATGACCTTGTCAACTGGCTGCCCGCCAGACTGACTGCTCTGGCAATGATCGCCGCAGCCTTCGTGCTCCGGTTGGACGGAAACGGCGCATGGCGGATTTGGCGCAGGGACAGGCGAAAGCACGCCTCTCCCAATTCCGCACACCCTGAATCGGCCTGTGCCGGTGCGTTGCAGATTCAGTTGGCTGGAAATGCCAGCTACTTCGGTAAAGTTTATGAAAAACCGTATATCGGCGATCCCATTCGCCCTATTGAACCAGGCGACATCAACAGAAGCTGTCGTTTGATGTACGCTGCCAGTCTGTTTGCGTTAGCTGTGTTTACAGTTATACGGTTTATCCTGATAGCATTGTGAGGCGATACAAATGATTTTTGAGAAAACTGGTCATGGCGGAGATATCTACGGCATACCGATTCGCCTTGATTTCTCTGTAAATATCAATCCGTTGGGCACTCCCGAAACCGTACGCAGGGCTGTGATAAATGCTGCAAGCAGAATTTATCAGTATCCAGACCCTTGCTGCCGCAAGTTGGTGAGAAAAATTGCAGAATATGAGGGTGTTGCAGAATCCAATATCATGTGTGGATGTGGAGCGGCGGAACTGATTTTTTCCTTTTGCGCCGCCGTCCGCCCGCAAAAAGCACTGGAACTTGCACCTACTTTCTCCGAATATTCTATGGCATTAGACAGTGTGGACTGCAAAACAGACCGCTACATATTAAAACAGGAGGACGGTTTTGCGCTTACGAAGAGTTTTCTGTCTGCTATAGAGGAAAAATGCTGGGATGCCGTGTTTCTCTGCAACCCCAACAATCCAACCGGACGGCTGATCTCACCGGAACTGTTGGAGAAAATATGCCGTATTTGCGCCGAAACAAAAACCAGACTTTTTTTGGACGAGTGTTTTTTGGACCTTTCCTCCGGTGGAAAAAACGGCATGAAGCACTTCATTGAACAGTTCCCGGACCTGTTTGTGTTAAAGGCATTCACCAAGAACTATGGCATGGCTGGCCTTCGTTTGGGATATTGTCTCTGTTCGGACAAGATGCTTCTGCAGCGGATGAGCAAGGTCGTACAGGTATGGAATGTATCGCTCCCTGCACAGGAGGCTGGAATCGCCGCATTGGAGGAATCTGCTTTTTTAGAACAGGCGAAGGCAATCATTTTCCATGAACGGGTTTTTCTGGATCGCGAATTGCGTGCATTAGGCTTTTGGGTATGTCCTACAGAGGCAAATTACATCCTGTTTCATAGTGGCAAACCCCTTGGAGACGCTTTGCTGGAGCAAGGGATTCTGATTCGGGACTGCGCCAATTATCACGGTTTGGGAAAAGGATGGTACCGTATTGCTGTCAAGCGACATGAGGAAAATGAGGTGCTTGTATCAGCCCTGCGGCATATTATGGGGGCTTGAGTGATGGCAAAAAACATTATGATCCAAGGCACGATGTCCAACGCGGGGAAAAGCCTTCTGACGGCAGCATTGTGCCGTATTTTTAAACAAGATGGATATCGCGTGGCACCTTTCAAAAGCCAAAATATGGCACTGAACTCGTTTATTACGGCAGATGGCAAGGAGATGGGCAGAGCTCAGGTTGTGCAGGCTGAGGCTGCAGGAAAAGCTCCCGATGTGCGTATGAACCCCATTCTGCTGAAACCAACCACCGACACGGGGAGCCAGGTGATCGTAAACGGCATCGTTCAAGGCAACATGGATGCTGTAACTTATTATAAGTGCAGACCGGACTATATCCCCGCAGTCCTGAAAGCCTATCACAGTCTTGCAGCGGAAAACGATATCATTGTCATCGAGGGTGCGGGTAGTCCGGCTGAGATCAATCTGAAAGAACAGGATATTGTAAATATGGGTCTTGCGGCTATGGTCGATGCACCGGTTCTCTTGGTTGGAGACATTGATCGCGGTGGAGTATTTGCACAGCTATATGGCACCGTCTCTCTGCTGGAGCCAGAAGAAAAAGACCGTGTAAAAGGAATCATCATCAACAAATTTCGGGGAGATCAATCTATTCTGGAGCCTGGACTGAAGCAGTTGGAACAGCTTTGCGGCATTTCTGTAGCAGGTGTAATACCTTATGTCCATGTAGATATTGACGAAGAAGACAGCCTGGAAGAACGGTTTCGCCGCGGAGCGGAGCGCAAACTGATCGACATTGCGGTTATCCGTTTTCCCCGTATTTCTAATTTTACGGATTTTTCTCCCTTTGAACTCTATGAAAACGTGTCCGTTTGTTATATTACAAAGGTTGCGGATCTGGCTCAGCCGGACATTATCTTTTTGCCAGGAACAAAAAGCACCATTGCTGACCTCCAATGGTTGAGGCAAAGTGGACTGGAAGCAGCAATCAAGAAAAGTGCTGCCGCAGGAAATCTGGTGTTCGGTGTGTGTGGCGGATATCAAATGCTTGGCCGGACACTTTCCGATCCGGAGCAGGTAGAAGCTGCGGGGGTTATCGAGATTTCCGGCATGGGGCTCTTAGAGATGGATACCATCTTCCAATGTGAGAAAGTGCAGACACAAACCCGTGGCGTCTTTAACGGAATCGATGGGATTCTGTCTGTACTGAATGGGAAAGCCTACGAGGGCTATGAGATCCACATGGGCCGCAGCCGAAAAAAAGAGTCCCCTTTGACGGGGGCAGGGACGGTATATGGAAGCTACATCCACGGTATTTTTGACGCACCGGACGTTAGTAGTGCTGTCTTGAAGGCTGTTTGCATACAAAAAGGAATCGACTTCACATCGTTGGGAACCTTTGATATGCATGAATACAAAGAACGGCAGTACGAGATGCTTGCCGATGCCGTTCGGAACGGGCTGAATATGGGCTTCATTTACCGAGTCTTGAACCGGGAGGTGTGACTGTGAAATCATTTGATTATTCTTTTTTCCAAAACAGGACATGCGAATACTTTCCGTGCCATTCGTCGGCAGATGATGAAACCTTCAACTGTCTGTTTTGCTATTGCCCGTTGTACGCACTCGGTGAAAAGTGCGGTGGCAATTTTATCTACACCGAAAAGGGTGTCAAAGACTGCATCAACTGCCTGCTGCCTCACAGCAAAGGAGGGTATGACTTTGTTCTGTCTAAGTTTTCAGAAATTGCACATCTTGCGAAAAGAACAGAAGATAATGTGACAGGTATGGAGACTCCCGGATGAAAAAAGAGCAGCTTTATATTTCCACTATAGATGATCAGGCGGGTGCGCTGGCCTCAAAATACGGTTTGGGGTTGGAACTTGCGGAATACTGTACCGCATGGAATATGGATGAAAAGTTCACTGAAACCGACAAGCGCATTCGTCAGGAGACAGTTGGTATTTCCAGACTGCTGCTTCACGCTCCATTTAGCGAATTATTCCCCTGTGCAATTGATCCGAAGGCGAGGGTTCTTGCCGATCAGCGATACAAACAGGCATTGTTGCTTGCAAGGGATTACGGTGCGAAGAAAATAATCATTCACGGTGGATACAATCCCGGAATTTATTACCCATCATGGTATATTGAACAGTCAATACGCTTCTGGACACAGTTCCTGGATGAGTTGGATGTGTCCATCGTACTGGAAAATGTTTTTGAAGAAGAACCGGAAATGCTGATTGAAATTGTAAAGACGGTCAATGATCCCCGGCTGCGCCTTTGCTTGGACATAGGACATGTAAATGCCTATTCAAAGATATCGGTATTTGATTGGCTGAATCTTGCTGCCCCCTATATTAGCCATTTCCATATACACAATAATGACGGAAAGAAAGATACGCACAGCTGCTTGTGCTCCGGGACAATTCCTATGCGGGAATTTTTAGCACAAGCCGAGCACCTCTGCATGGATGCGACTTTCACCATTGAAACACCGGATGCTGAATCATCAGTGTATTGGCTCTTGGAGGAAATGGTATGAGTTTGAATAACCTTTTGAACAGCATCGTGCCTCTTGATCTTGCGGCTATGGATGCCGCAAGGCAGCGGCAGGCACAGCTTGCGAAACCGCCCGGAAGCCTTGGGCGGTTGGAGGATCTGTCCGTTCAGTTGGCGGGTATCACGGGAAAGATACTAAATCGAATTGAGAAAAAGCATTTGCTGGTCTTTTCTGCAGACAACGGTGTGGTTGCGGAAGGCGTATCCAGTGCTCCCCAATCTGTCACGTTGCAACAGACGATCAACCTGACTCGTGCCAAGACCGGAGCCGCTACTCTCTGCAAACACTTCGGCTGTGATATCACGGTTTGCGATGTTGGTGTTAATGCGGATATTAGGGATCCCCTGGTTTTGAACCGGAAGATTGCCTATGGTACTCAGAATATCGTCCGCGGTCCTGCCATGACCAGATCACAGGCAGAACAGGCTATCTTGCTTGGCATGGAACTGGCGCAGGAAACCGATGCGGATGTGATTGGAATCGGAGAAATGGGCATCGGAAACACCACAACTTCCTCGGCGGTTCTCTCTGTCCTGCTGGATGCGGATGTGGATGCGGTGACGGGGCGCGGTGGTGGTATCACCGATGATAGTTTCCTCAAGAAGAAAGAAGTCATCAAAACCGCCATCGAAGTGAATCAGCCGAACAAACACGATATTGTCGATGTGCTGTCCAAGGTGGGAGGTTTTGATATCGCTGCCATGTGCGGTGCCTTCCTTGGCTGTGCCGCCACCCGCCGTCCGGTGGTGATCGACGGCTTCATATCAGCCGTTGCCGCCCTATGTGCTTATAAGCTGTGTCCCAATGTGAAAGGCTACCTGGTTCCCAGCCATGCGTCCTACGAAATCGGCTACAAGCTGGCCATGGATGCGATGGAACTTCAGCCCCTTTTCCTGTTGGGAATGCGGTTAGGTGAAGGTAGCGGTTGCCCACTGGCCTTTAAAATTCTGGATGCAGCTTGCGCTATCATCAACGATATGGCAACTTTCGATCAAGCTGGCATCGACGATGACTATCTGGAGGAAATCCGGGAGGGTGATAAGTTCACCGTGGAGGGCGTACAATGACCTGCTTCATTTCCGGAGGTGCCAAAAATGGGAAATCCACCTTTGCACAAGACCTTGCGGTAGCATTGGGTGGAAAGCATTACTATGTGGCGACCATGATTTCAACCGGCGCGGAAGACGATGACCGTATCCGCCGCCATATTGCGGATCGGGATGGTATGGGCTTTGAAACGGTGGAATGTTTCCGCAATATCATGGACTGCTTGAGCACAGCGGACAAAGACGGTGTGTTTCTGGTGGACAGCGTCACCGCATTGATTCAAAATTCTCTTTTTCCCATCGAGAAAAATTATGAAATGGATCTGGAGGCGGCAAACCGCTGTGCGGATGAGATGATTCAATTTGCCGGAACTGTCCGTCATGTCATCTTTGTCAGCGATTACATCTATTCCGATGCGGAGAGGTACTCCGAAAGCACGGAAATTTACCGAAAGTGCCTGGCTTCCATTGACCGATGCTTGGCAAAAGTCTGCGATGCTGTGGTCGAAGTATCTGCCGGACAGCTCATCATACACAAGGGGACTTTATGCATATGAAAACCTACCTTCATGCTTTTGTTATGTGCCAGAGTATGTTCTGCTTCATCCCGGTTCCTCAGATTTGGGATGAAAGGGCCAAAGGCAAGATGCTCCTGTTTCTTCCCATCGTAGGTTTAGAGATCGGTGTAATTTGGACGGCGCTGGCATGGCTCTGCCGACTACTGAATTTGCCAGCCCTTGTGACCGGATTCGTTCTCTGTGCCTATCCCTACATCGTCACCGGCTTCATCCATCTGGACGGCTACATGGATGTGACTGATGCAGTGAAGTCCTGTCGGGATTTGGAGCGCAGACGGGAAATTTTAAAGGATTCCCGTGTGGGCAGTTTTGCGGTCATCGGAATCGTGCTTTTGATACTGACTCAGTTTACTCTGTTTGCATCTGCTCCTGAAACGGCTGATTTTCTGATTTTGATTTTTGTTCCGGCAGTGAGTCGGTGCTGTTCCGCTTTGGCAGTGACTGGCCTGAAGCCTATGTCCACCAGCCAGTATGCGGAGCATAAAAAGCCGAAAATCCACACGGTGGTGTTGACGATCATACTGTGCGTTTTCCTTGTGGCAGGCTTCCTTCTTTGTGGCAAGTATGGCTTTGCACTGATCGGATGCCTGATTGGTTATGGTCTGGCTTTGTGGCGAGCCTACAAGTCCTTGGACGGCATGAACGGCGATATTTCCGGCTATGCACTGACCATTGGAGAACTGTGCGCTGTGGCAGTGTATGCGCTCATTTAGGAGGTAACTATGATTCTAATTATCGGAGGAGCCTATCAGGGCAAGCTGGATTTTGCCAAGGATGCCTTTGGCATTACGGATGCAGACGTACATACCTGCGGCACCGGGGAGATCAACTTTTCCAAGCGGTGTATCTATAAAATCGAAGAATTTACCTACGGTCATCCTGATCCCATCGGTTATTTCAAGGCACACCGAGAACTGTGGCAGGACAGCATTCTGATTTTACAGGATATTTTCTGCGGTGTGGTTCCCATGGGTGCCGAAACCAGGGTGTGGCGGCAAGACACCGGCAGACTCGCTCAATATCTGAGCAAGGAAGCATTCCAGATTAGCCGGATTTTCTGCGGATTGGAGCAGAGATTAAAATGACGATTTACTTGATTCGCCATGGCAAGACAGAGGCCAATGAATGCCATCTCTACTGCGGCAGTACCGATCTGTCCCTGTCTGATGCAGGTAGAAAAGAATTGAGCCAGCTTCATTATGACATCAAAAATGTCCCCTTTATCACCAGCGGCATGAAACGGACAAAGGAAACCCTGCATATTTTATTCGGTGATGTACCATACGAAGCTGATCCCCGTTTCCGGGAGGTGGATTTCGGCATTTTCGAAATGCATAGCTACGAAAATCTGAAAGACACCCCAGCTTATCAGGCGTGGCTCACCGGGGACAACGATACCAATGTACCGCCCGAAGGTGAAAGCGGTGCGAAGATGTGTGAGCGTGTGCTGGCTGCACTCTCCGAAATACGGGAGGACACCTGCATCATCACCCACGGCGGTGTGATTGCCGCTATTATGACGCATCTGTTTCCGGACGAAAACAAAAATCGTTACGAATGGCAGCCAGAGCCAGGTCATGGATACGCGATCTTTGACGGCGCCTATAATATTCTTCTACCAAAATATAGATGAGTGTTACAAAAAATGCGGCAATACGATTTCGTGTGGCACATAAAGTTCTTCCGTTCTAAGCACAAAGGCCCTCTGATTTCAGAGGCCCTTTGTTTGTACGAGTGCTAAATAGAGCTACGGCAACAGCTGTTTCAACAGCAAATACCATAATGGGGGCAGCGTTGACAAAAAATGCTAAAAAATCCGTAAAACTTTTTGTATAATAAATTTCCAAATGTAATAGGTGGTGATAAATGACATAGAAATGGTGGCATCAGCATGGGGCAATAGACTTGTTACCCCTGATAGCCCCCGTTTCCCACAGGGAACGGAGGTAGATAAATGACCTGTTTCGAGTAGCTAAGTACAACAGAATATTTCAGCTAAATGGCCTCACAGGGACAGGTACGTCTTCTGCGAGGTTTTATAAACTCGAAATTTATCGTCTTCCCACGAACAATATCGAATTATTACGAGTGCCACCCGCCACTCTGCTCTGCTGCGCCATTCCTCCTGGCATGGCGGTTTTTCTCCACGCCCTCGTTCCGCTGCCTCCCGGTGGCGGCTATAATATCATCGCGCACCAAGGCATCCTTGCGGGTTATCACGCCCGCAGGGATGCCTTTTTCGTTTTTCTGTATTGGCGGCCTCGATGCAGAGAGCCTCCGTGTTTGAGATTTTTCCTTTTCCAAAATCTCAAACGAAACGGAGGAAGCGTATGCACTTCAATCAAGTTGAATTTGGATGTCGACTCAAGCAGGCACGTAAGGAATGCGGTTTTACGCAGGAGCAATTGGCAGAAAAACTGAACATTACCCCTGAACACATGGGGAGACTGGAACTTGGCAGAAGGGGTGTGTCCATCGACCTGTTAATCGATATGTCCAACATACTGCACGTGTCTCTTGATTACTTGATCAAAGGAACTGTTCATGACCCGTTCCGGATGAAACGAATGATCAAGCAAATACATAACATTCTCGACCAAATAGAGGAATTGCCCGAAAACCAGACCTAACAGGTCGGGTTTTTGCTCCAAAACCCGGCCTACAAGGTCATAAGAATTTTGTTTGAACAGAGTTACAATTTTCTTGAAGTTAAAAGTGAACTTCAAACAGCACCTTGAAAAACGCCTACACCCTGAGGCCATATCCGGCGACTAATAATGTCGGCTGGCGAGCCCCTGACGAGGGGGACAAGCAATACGGCAAGTGCGCCAAGACTCACCTGTGCGGAGCACCCGCATAAAAGACGGCCTTATAAGGTGACGAGCGGTACCCACTCAGCCCAAAGCAGCTTTGGCAAGCTGTCTTGCGATGACACCGCCAGCCTGTACTCACTGTCCAGCCACAGCTTCACGCGATGGGGGCAGCTCGGAGAGATCCTCGGAGGGGTGAGATTCCCGGAGGGCGGCGCCAGCCGCTGGTTAGTTTAGCCGCCCATGATCCGGGAAGTAGTGTCGAATAGGATCAAGTAAGAAGTAAGAATCTCAAACACAGCGGGAGCCGCACCATGCCCAGGAAAGCAATATTCTTCCAATCGATGGGCGGCTCCCGCTTCATATATTCCGCAAGACGAATCTCAAAAGGAGGCTGCCATGAACAAGAACGTTAATTTTTACGGAATCATTCTGTTGCTCCGCAAGCTGCGTGACAACGGTTTATTTACAGAAAAGGAACTGCGAAAAGTAGCTTCCAGAATCGCTGCAGAAAACAGCGTGGAGCTGATTATTTCTCTCTGATTTCTTCATTTAGTGTTAGCTATTTCAGCGGTGTTGTGGTAATGTTTGTGTTGCAAAAAAGGAGGTGGAACGACATGGCAAAAGCATGGCAGACAGACGGTGCGGCAGCCTTGGAAGAAAAGGCATACCGAGTCATTAAAATCGAAGCGCAGGAGCAGCCGAAAAAGGCTCGACTGCGGGTGGCCGCATATACTCGTGTCAGTTCCGACTCCGAGGATCAGTTCAACTCCTTTGCGGCACAAAACCGATACTATAATGAGCTGATAGCTGAGAAAGCTGAGTGGAGCCTGGTTGACATCTATGCCGATGAGGGCATCACCGGCACTTCTGCTGAAAAGCGGGATGACTTCCAGCGTATGATGGCCGACTGTCGACGAGGCCTAATTGACCAGATCCTCGTCAAATCCATCTCCCGCTTCGCCCGAAACACCAAAGAGTGTCTCGAAAATGTTCGTGAACTGAAGGAACTTGGTGTAAATGTCCGGTTCGAGCGTGAGGGGATTAACACCGCCAATGTAAGCAGTGAGCTCATCACTGCCATCTACGCCGCCTTCGCTCAGAAAGAAAGCGAGTCCATCTCCGGCAATATGCGTTGGAGCTATCAGCGCAGAATGGAGAGCGGGACATATGTGCCACCCGTTCTTCCGTACGGGTATTATCGTGTAGAGGGCAAGATGGTACCAGATCCAAAGCAGGCAGCAATTGTCAAAAGGATCTTTGACGAATACCTTAAAGGAATTAGCGTGGAACGGATAGCGAAGGGGCTTTGCGATGACCAAATCCCGTGTCGCTCCGGCAGGGTGGTATGGGATTCAACGGCTATTCGCTATATTATCTCGAATGAAAAGTACATGGGAGATTCGCTGTGGCAGAAATACTATACAACGGATACCCTGCCAACTCGCACAATGCTGAATCGTGGAGAACGAGAGGCATACTACGCAGAGGGTACACACGAAGGGATTGTATCGGCTGAAGTATTCAGCAAAGCAAATGCCCTCATGAAGAAAAGGGCAGATAAGATTAAACTAACCGAAAATACCCCATTCGCACTACGGAAGAAAATGTATTGCGAAGATTGCGGGTCTCCATTTAGAAGAAAAGTTCTTCGAGGAGTTACCGCCTATTGGGTCTGCATTGGACATGATAAAAAACGCAAGCCAGAGTGTTGTATGGGACCAATTCCGGAAAATGAGGTGTATGCAGCGTTCTGCCGTCTGTATTATAAACTCAAGCATCAGAGCGGCCCCGTCTTTGGGCAAATGCTCACCTCGCTCCAGGTCATCCGAAACTGCAGGATGCTCTGGAGTCCTGACATCGTTTCCCTGAACAAAAAAATATCAGAACTTTCCAGTCAGAATCAGACGCTGGCCTTTCTCAAGCAACAGGGCCTCGTTGATCCTGACATTTTTATATCCCAAACCAATGAACTGACCAAACAACTCCGACAGACAAAGCTGGAAAAGGAAAAGTTGATGGATGCCGAGAGCGACATGACTGCCCAGCAGACCCAGGAGCTCCTTGACCTGCTGGAGAACTGGCCGGACTTCCTCGACACCTTCGAAGCGGAGTTGTTTGGTGAACTCATTGATAAGATCATCGTGGAAAGCAATGTCTCCATCCGCTTCCGCCTGAAAAACGGATTGGAGTTGAGAGAAAGGATCGAGAGGACGGTACGATAATGGGTAATCGGAAACAGCCCTTTGGGTACAAGATCACCTTGGGGGAAGTAGTGATCCACGCAGAGGAAGCAAAAGTGGTTCAACAGATCTTCAAGCAATATCTCATGGGCGAGTCCCTGCAAAAACTGGCGGATACCTTACAGGAACAGGGTGTGACCTATGACCAAGGGCGCTCCTGGAACAAAAACACCATTGCCAGAATCCTTGAAGATAACCGCTACGCCGGAGAAAAGGGGTATCCGAAGCTGATCGAGCAGGAGCAACTTCATGCGGTCGCAGAAAAGCTGGCTCAAAAGGCAGCTCCTCCACAGAAAACAGAACTACAGAAAGTGTTACGCAAGCTCTGCACGAAAAGCATCAGTGCTGCCGTGGAGCAGCAAGTTGTAGCCTTGCTCGATGGTCTGCTCCAGACCCCCGCACTTATCGAACAGCCCCTGCGGTGCCAATCACGCAATGCATCCTCTGCGCAGATGGAGCTGGATGAGATATTGGAACAGCAACCCATTGACGAAGAACACGCAAGATCACTCATTCTGAAGATTGCCGCCGAACAATATGTGGCATTGGGTAACGAGGAATACGAAACCGTTCGCTTGCGCCGCCAGTTTACAACTGCTGAAAAAACGACCGCAGAACTGATGAGATGCACGGTATCGGAAGTCGTTGTAAACCAACGGCAAGTTAGGCTGCGCCTCAAAAACGGACAAGTCATCGAAAGGAGCGACCTGCAATGAGAGAAACAGTCCCAAGAGTCATTAAGATTCCCGCCAAACCGGAAGCGGCAAAAACTGCGGCTACTCGCAGGCAGCTTCGTGTGGCGGCGTACTGCCGCGTGTCCACCAAAGAGGAGGATCAGGCCGGCCGGGCGTAAAATTTTGTGTAAGCGATTTTCGACAAAGTCAAGAATGGCGCTGGAAAGCAGGGCGGATTCTGGCCTGA